>JAAOZY010000136.1 GCA_012274205.1 Betaproteobacteria bacterium | reverse complement strand
GGGCCGCAGCCACGGCGGATTGAGCACGAACATGCCGCTGCCGTGCAGGCCGAGCCCGTCCCGCGCCGGCTTCTTCACCGTCAGCGTAAGGTGCAGCCAGTCTTTTTGCTGCAGCTGCCTGAGCTGCTGCGCAAACTGGCGCGATTCGCGCCGCTGTACCTGCGGATACCAGACCGCGTATACCCCGGGGCGGAAGCGCTTCAGCGCATCGCGCAGCGCGGCGAGCACGCGCCGATAGTCGTTCTTGTCTTCGTAGGATGGGTCGATCAACACCAGGGCGCGGCGCGACGGCGGCGGCAACAGGGCCTGCAGGCCGGCAAAGCCGTCGCCTGCCTGCACCATCACGCGCGGTTCGGCGCCGTGGAAATATTGCTGCAGCAGCCGGCTCTCGCTGCTGTGCAGTTCGAACAGGCGCAGCCGGTCCTGCGCTCGCAGCAGCTGTGCGGCCAGCTGCGGCGAGCCCGGATAGCGGCGCAAGGCGCTGCCCGCATTGAGCGCGCGCACCTGGGCGACGTATTCGGCCACCGCCTGCGGCAGATCCTCGCGCTGCCACAGACGGGCTATGCCGCTGTCGTATTCCGCGTTCTTGGTGGCGTAGCCCTCATCCAGCGCGTAGGCGGCGGCGCCGGCGTGGGTGTCGATGAAGTACAGCGGCTTGTCCTTCTGCCTCAGGTAGCGCAGCAGCTGCACCAGCACCACATGCTTGAGCACGTCGGCATGATTGCCGGCATGGAATCCGTGGCGGTAGCTGAGCATTCAGGTGCCGGAACGCGATCCCAACATCGGCAGGCTAGTACTTGTCGTACTTGGTCGCCTTGCCGCGCACGGTGTCGGCGGGATACTTCGCGGCGTTGAGCGCGATCTTTTCGGCTGCCGCCGCCAGCAGGTCGACGCCGAGCTTGTCGGCGAGCAGCACCAGGTAGACCAGTACGTCGGCGATCTCGTGGCGCACCGCCTGCAGCTGCTCCGGCGGCAGCGCGCGCGACTGTTCCGGCGTGAGCCAATGAAACTCTTCCATCAGTTCGGCCGCCTCGATCGCCACGCCCATGGCGAGGTTCTTCGGCGTATGGAACTGATCCCAGTCGCGCTCCGCCGCGAACGCCCGAATGGTGCGCGCGAGCTCGTCCAGATTGCCCGGCGGCCTGTTCATCCCTGCTTGCGCACGCCGTTCAGGCGCGCGCGCAGCGCCGGCGCCAGGGCCGCGGCGGATTCGCGCAGCAGCTTTGCCGTGGTGTCCCAGCCGATGCACGGGTCGGTAATGGAGCAGCCGTAGACCAGCCTGGATTTGTCCTCCGGGATCGGCTGGTTGCCGGCCACCAGATTGCTCTCGAGCATCAGGCCGACGATGGAGGTGTTGCCCTCGATGATCTGATGCACGCAGTCCCTGAACACCAATGGCTGCAGCTCCGGCTTCTTCAGCGAATTCGCGTGCGCGCAGTCGATGATCAGGTTGGGCTCGAGCCCGGCCTGCGCCAGCTCGCGCTCGGTCAGCGCCACCTGCGCGGTGTCATAGTTCGGGTTCTGCCCGCCGCGCAGCACGATGTGGCCGTAGCGGTTGCCGCGGGTGCGCACGATCGCCTGGGTTCCGTCCGCGGTAATGCCGAGAAACGTGTGCGGGGCGCGCGCCGAGCGTATCGCATTGATGGCGACGCCGATATTGCCGTCGGTGGCGTTCTTGAACCCGACCGGCGCCGACAGGCCGCTGGCCATCTCGCGGTGGGTCTGCGATTCGCTGGTGCGCGCGCCGATCGCGTACCAGGCGATGAGGTCGCCCAGGTACTGCGGGGCGGCCGGATCCAGCGCCTCGGTGGCCGCGGGCAGGCCCATCGCGGCGAGATCGACGAGGAAGCGGCGTGCGCGCTCCATCCCCTCCTCGATATGGAAGGAATCGTCCATGTGCGGGTCGTTGATGAAGCCTTTCCATCCGGTGGCGGTGCGCGGCTTCTCGAAATAGACGCGCATGACCACATAGAAGCTGTCCTGCACCTCGGCCGCGAGCGCGCGCAGGCGCTCGGCGTATTCCAGGCCGGCGGCCGGATCGTGGATGGAGCACGGGCCGACGATCAGCAGCAGGCGCGGGTCGCTGCGATCGAGCACGCGGCAAAGCGCCGCGCGCGCCGCGGCGACGAACTGCGCGCCCGCGTCGGGAAGCGGAACGCGCTCATGCAGCTCGCGCGGCGAGGGCATGGCCTCGAACGAGGCGACGTTGAGGTTTTCGGTCGAGGGGTGGCTCATTGCAGCGGAACTCCGAACGCAGCCGCGAGTTGCAGCCGGGCGCCGCCGCACGCGACGGCAATGGCGGCGTCGCTAGCGTTCACTTGACGCCCAGGCTGGCCAGTGCCGCGGCGCGGCGGCCTGCGCTCGTCTTGCCGAGCTCGGTATAAAGACTGCCGCCGTGGCTGTCCATCGCCACCAGCAGCGGCCCGAAACCCTTGACGCGGAAGCGCCACAGGCTCTCGGGATTCAGGTCGTCCAGGTCGACATCCTCGATCTGCTCGATCCAGGTGGTTTCCAGCGCCGCCGCGCCGCCGACGATCGCGAGATACACGCCGCCGAACTCGGCGAAGGCCGCCTGCGAATCGGCAAGCAGGCCGCCCTTGCCGATGATCATGCGCACGCCGTATTCGCGCATCAGCGGCCGGGTGAAGCGCTCCATGCGCGCGCTGGTGGTGGTGCCGATGCAAACCGGCGCGTAGCCGGCCGGATACGCGGCCGAGCGTTCCACTTTCTTCACGTTGGGGGCGGTGTGGATTGCCGCATGCCCGGCGAGGTCGAAGCGCGTCTTGCGCCCGCGGTCGAACATGTGGATCTGGGTCGCGTCGCGGATGCCGAACAGCGCGCCGTTGAGGCTGACCGTATCGTTTACGCGCAGGGCTCGGATCGCGGTTTCGCCGACCGGGGTTTGGAAATCGTAATGTGCCATGCGTATGCGCCTCGATCGCCCGCTAGAATCCGTATTCGATGCCGCCCGGCGTAAACGTGGCGCGCGCGCGCCGCGCCGAATGGCACTGCATGTTCACCGCAACCGGGTTCATGGTGATGTGGGTTGCGGCGGTTTCGACATGCACCGCGAACGCGGTCGCATCCCCGCCCAGGCCCTGCGGCCCGACGCCGAGCTGGTTCACCGCCGCGGACAGCGCCTGCTCCAGCCGCGCGCCCTCGCGGTCGGTGCAGCGCGAGCCCAGCGGCCGCGTCGCCGCCTGCTTGGCCAGGTGCACGCACAGGTCCGCGGTCCCGCCCACGCCCACGCCGACGATGGTGGGCGGACAGCTCTTGCCGCCCGACTCCAGCACGCAGTCGACGACGAAGGTCTTGACCGCGTCCACGCCCTCGGCGGGGATGGCCATCTTCAGCCAGGAGCTGTTCTCCGAGCCCGAGCCCTTGGGGATCATTTCGATCGCGAGCGTCTGGTCCAAACTGGAAAAATCGATGTGGATCACCGGCACGCCGCGGCCGCAGGAAGTCTGTTCGTTGGCACGCGTGAGCGGGTGCACCACCGAGGAGCGCAGCGGGTGCTCGCGCGTCGCGCGCGCGCAGCCGGCGCGTATTGCCTGTTTCAGCGCGAAACCATCCACATTCACGCCGCGGCCTATGGTCACGTTGTAGATCGGGATGCCGGTGTCCTGGCACAAAAGGTTGGCGTTGTCTGCGGCAACGCTGATGTTGCGCATCATGGTGCCGAGTATGGTCTTCGCCGTTGCGCCGGTTTCGTTGCGCTCGAGCGCGGCTATGCCCGACTTGATGTCGGGCGGCAGAATCTTCAGCGCGCGGATGTACAGCTCCTTGGCCGCCTCTTCCACCTGTTTCAGATCGACGTCCATAAGCGGGCTAGTTGACCGCAATCTTGCGCTCGCGCACCACCTTGGCCCAGCGCGCGCTTTCCTCGCGGATGGCAAGGGCGAATTGCTCCGGCGTGTTGCCAACCGGCGCCATCCCCAGCACATAGAAGCGGGCGCGCATTTCCGCGGTATCGAGAACTTTCGCCGTATCGCGATACACCTTGTCGATAATCTCTTTCGGCGTGCCCGCCGGCGCCATCAATCCGAACCAGCCGATGTTCTCGAAGCCCGGCAGCGATTCGGCCGCCGCAGGCACGTCGGGCAGCTGCGGCGAACGCTGTTTGCCGGTCACCGCAAGCGCGCGCAGTTTGCCCTGACTGATATGGCCGATCGCGCCGGCAATATTGGCGGTCACCATGTTGATCTGATTGGCCACCAGATCGGTCATCGCCGGGCCTTCCCCCTTGTAGGGGATGCTGGTGACGTCGAGCTTCGCCGTATAGAGGAAATTTTCCGCCGCCAGATGCGTCTGGGTGCCGATGCCGGCATGGCCGTAATTGAGCGTGCCGGGTTTGGCGCGGGCCTCGTCCATGAACTGTTTCAGGGTCTTCGCCGGGAAGCTCGGGTTCACCACAATGACCTGCGGCCCGCTCGCCACGTTGGTGATTGGCAGCAGATCCTTGGCCGGATCGAAGGACATCTTCTTGTAGACGTACTGGTTGGCGGTGACGATCGAGCCCGAGGTCATGAACAGCGTATAGCCGTCTGGCGTGGACCTGGCCACCGCCTCGCCGCCGATGTTGCCGCCCGCGCCGGCGCGGTTCTCGACGATCACCGACTGGCCCCAGGCCTCGGTCAGCTTCTGCGCCAGCAACCGCGTCACGATATCGGTCGCCCCGCCGGGCGCAAACGGCACAATGATCCTGACCGGTTTGCCCGGATAGTCCAGGGCCCAGGCGCTGCTGCAAGCCAGCGCCAGCAGAACGGCAAATATTCGCGACAACTTCATCTTGTTATCCTCCGATACCGGGTTTGAGCATTATTGTTGTGCCACTGTTCCTGCTGCATTCTAATCCTCCGGCGGCGGCTGCGCCCCTAGAGTACCAGCGCGAAAGCCAGGCCGACTGCCAGCGCCACGCCCGCAGCCCAGGCGAGCAGCGTCTTCTGCCAGCCGCGCCAGGGCAGAAATTCCAGCGCGAGCAGGCGCAGGCCGCCGCTGAGGTGCGCCGCCAGCAGCAGTATCAGCATGGTCTCGGCGAATTTCACCAGCGGTTGCTCGGTCCACTTGAGCAGCGTGTCCAGCCTGGCCTCGCCCTGCAGTGCGTTCCCCAGCGCCCAGAAATGGAAGGGCAGGAACAAGGACAGCGCCAGGCCCGACAGGCGATGCACCAGGAACGCCCACCAGGCCGGATGATTGCGGGCGCGGTAATCGTTCCTCATCCTGCAGCACCGGCGAATACAGCCCAGCCCGCGCGCAGGCCGAACACCAACAGCGCGAGCGCCACTGCGCTGGCGGCCCAGTTGAGCGAGGCGCTGCGCCAGCCCAGCCACTCCTGGCACAGGGTGCGCAGGCCGATCGGCGCATGCACGGCGATGGCGAGCACATACAGCGTATAGAACGCGAGCCCGACGCCGCTGCCGCGGGTACGCCCCAGAATGGCGGCGCCGGTCAGCCCGTGGCGTACGGCGTAAATGATGGTGGCGAGATGCACCAGCACGCACAGCGCGAGCACTGCGGCGCTGGCGCGCTGGGCGATCCACAGCCAGACTTCGGCCCTGGCGCCGGATGGGGCCGCGGCAGGCGCCCCGGCCATCGTATCGCCATAGGCAGGCTGCACGCCGCTCACAATTCCCCCTTCCACACGGCCAGCGCCACCGCGCGCTTGAGCCCGGCGATGGCAGCCGTGGGCACGATGTTCTTCGGACAGCGCTCGCCGCAGGAAAGATGCGTATGGCAGGCGTGGCAACCGGCGTCGCCCGCGACCGCCTCCAGCCGCTCCAGCCGGCCCTGGTCGCGCACGTCCTTGACCAGGGTCCAGGCGCGGTTGAGCGCGGCCGGCCCCAGGTAATCCGGGTTCCAGCTGACGACATCGCAGGAGGCATAGCACACGCCGCAGCCTATGCATTCGATGCCGGCGTCGATCGCAACACGCTCCGGCGAATTTGAAGCGACCCGCGCGAATTCATCCTTGCGCGTGGCGCCGGGGACGAAACGGCCGCGCGCGCGCGCCCATTTGTCGAAAAACTCGCGCATGTCGGTCACCAGGTCCTTCACCACCGGCAGGTTGCCGAGCGGCGCGATCTGAAGCGCGTCGCCATCGGCCACTTTCGCCACATGGGTGCGGCAGGTCCAGCGCGCAACGCCGTTGACGGTCATGGCGCAGGCGCCGCACATGCCGACGCGGCAGGCGAAGCGGTAGGACAGGGTGGGGTCGATGTTGCGCTGGATGTGGGTCACCACATCGAGCACGCTCTGGCTTTCGTAGCGCGGAACCGCGTAAGTGCGATATTCGCCGTCGGCGCCGCCGCGCCAGACCGATACTTTCAGCATATCCATCGCGCTATTCTACCCATGTTGGCGGCGTTGCTTAGCGCGAAACGGCGCGCGCCGGAGACGCGCGCCTGACCCGGGCCGGGAGCACCGGCCCAGTTTCCGGAGCGCCCGATCCCGAATCCGGCGGGCAGCGCAGCGGACGCCCCGACGCGGGCATGCCTTACTGCTTGGTCTCCATCAGTTTCTCTTCGTCAAGCAGCTTCTTCACCAGCTCCTTCTGCTCTTTCATATATTGCGTGGCCTGCTCCATGTTCATCGGATTGGGCACGAAACCGGCCTCGCTCAACTTTGCCTGCACCTCTTTGTTCGTCACGATCGCATAGAACGCCTTGTCGAGCTTCTGCGCCACATCCTTGGGAAGATTCTTGGGCCCGATGATTCCGCGGTCGATGCGCGGATAGATCTTGTAGCCGAGCTCGGCAAATGTGGGCACGCCCGGCAATTGTTTCATGCGCGCTTCGGTGCCGACCGCGAGCAACGTCACGCCGGTCCCCATCATTTCGACCGCCGCCGGCGAATTCGTGAACGCCGCGTCCACATGGCCGCCCATGAGCTGCGGCTTCACCTGGCCGGTACCCTGCAGGGGGATATAGGTCAACTTTATCCCGGCCACTTTCATGAACTGCAGGACATTCAGGTGCGGTCCGGAGAACTTGCCTACCGCGGCTATCGTAACCTTGCCCGGGTTCTTCTTTGCATAGTCGACGAACTCTTTCAGGGTCGTCGCCGGGAAGCCCTTCTTCACGACGAGCGTGGACGGCGTGTTCTCTATCATCGAGAGATAGGTAAAGTCCTCGGTCTGGAACTTGACGTCCTTCATCGTGAGCGGCTGCGTGATGATGTGCGGAGAATTGAACCCGGCCAGCGTGTAGCCGTCGGGCGCGGAGCCAGCCAGAGTCTGCCAGGCGAGTGCGCCGCCGGCGGCGGGCTTGTACTCAGGGATGAAACGCACGCCGAGCGACTTCTCGAAATACTGCTGCATCAAGCGGAACTCGATATCCGACTCGCCGCCCGGGTTGAACGCGATGATGTAGGAGATATCCTTGGCCGGATACGCCGCAGCCTGCGCCCGCGCGGCGGTTACGGAAAATCCCAGAATGAACGCCAGTGCGATACCTGCGAGATATTTGCTTTTCATTGCCATTCCTCTTTTTTGCGGATAGATTAATCGGGAACCCCTGCCATTTCACACATCATCATCGCCGAGCTTCTCCTTGAACTTCGACCTGCGCCTGCGGATCGCCGGTATCATGTTCGAGACGATCAGCAGGGTGGATATGCCGATGAATACCGCGGATATCGGTTTGGTCAGGAATACGCTCGCGTCGCCTTGATTGAGCAGCAGCGCGAGGCGCAGATTGCTCTCCATCATCGGCCCGAGTACGAGGGCGAGGATCAGCGGCGCCATCTCGAACTTGAACTTGCGCATCACGTACCCCAGCACGCCGAACGCCGTCATCAGGCCTATTTCCACCTGGCTGAAGTTCAGGCTGTAGACCCCGATGAGGCAGAAAATGAGGATCAACGGGAACAATATCGCATAGGGTATTTTCAGCACCTTCACCCATAGCGGTATCAACGGCAGATTCAGCACGAGGAGCATGGCGTTGCCCAGATACATGCTCACTATCGTGCCCCAGAAAATCTCCGGGTACTTGGTGATGAACATCGGCCCGGGCTGCAGGCCGTGGATCATGAACGCACCGAGCAGAACCGCGATGACCGAATTTGCCGGGATGCCCAGCGTAAACAGCGGGATCATGGCTCCGCTGGAGGCGGCGTTGTTGGCCGATTCCGGGCCGGCGACGCCGGCGATGAAGCCGGTGCCGAATTTCTCTGGAGTCTTGGAAAGTTTCTTTTCCATCGCATAGGACGCGTAGGTCGCGATAACCGGCGCCGGACCCGGCAGCACGCCGATCAGAAATCCGAGCCCGCTGCCGCGCAATATCGGCATGATCGAATCCTTCCAGTCCTGCAGAGTCGGCATCAGGTTCTTCACCTTTTCGGTGACCAGCGTCGTGGCGACTATGCGCTCCACGTTCATCAGGATTTCGGAAATGCCGAACAGCCCCATCACCGCCGGAATAAAGCCGATGCCATCGGCAAGCTCGAGGATACCGAACGTGAGCCGCTGCGTTCCTGCGATGTTGTCCATGCCTATTGTGCCCAGGAGCAGGCCGAATATCGCGGTCATGAAGTCCTTCAGGATCGAACCGGAGGACATGTAAATGATGACCACGATACCCATGAGCATCATCGAAAAATATTCCGGCGGACCGAAGGCCAGCGCAAATCTCGCCATCGGCGGCGCCAGCAGCACGATGCCGAGGATGCCCAGGGTACCGGCGATGAAGGAGCCGAACGCCGCGATGCCCAGCGCCGGACCCGCCCGTCCCTGTTTGGCCATCTGATAACCGTCCAGGCAGGTGATCACCGACGCGGCCTCGCCCGGCATGTTCACCAATATCGAAGTGGTCGAACCACCGTACATGGCGCCGTAGTAGATGCCTGACAGCAGGATGATCGTGGCAACAGGCGGAATATGGAAACTCACCGGCAGCAGCAGCGCGATCGCCGCGGTCGGCCCCAGCCCGGGGAGCACCCCGACCAGAGTGCCCATAAGTACGCCGATGAAGCAGAACAGCAGATTGACCGGCTGAAACGCGACGATCGCGCCCTGCAGCAGATGGTTGAGAATTTCCATTCGACTATCCCCTTGCTAGAAGCCTAACGGTCCCTTGGGAAACTGGATTTCTAGCAAGGTGACGAAGACGAGTTGCGCGCCGGCGGTAGAAAGCGCGGCGGTGACCGCGGCTCTAAGCCATGTCTGCGGGAAGATGAAGCGCACCAGGAATGCGACAAACAAGAAGGTCACGAGTATGAAACCGAGGGGCTTGAGCAGAAGGTTGTAGCCAATGAGGGACGCGACCACCATTCCCACTCTTTTCCAGGAATCAGCCTCCGCGAAGAACGGCTCACCCTGCTCGAATTTCTTGAAGATTGCCTTGCCGAGGAGGGCGGCAGACAGGATCGTAAGCAATACGCCGCCCCACAGCGGCAGGAAGCCCGGTCCCGGCTCCTCCATGGTGCCGATATCGACACTGCGTGAATACACCGCAAAGAAGATGCCAACTCCCAGGAAGAAGAGCCCTCCGATGAGGTCATTGCGCTTCACTGAGTCACCTTATCGATTCGGATGTGCATACTCAACTACATTGGGCGTTGCAAAATTTCATTTCGCAACGGGTCCTTAGACGGGAAGCTTGGCAGCGGCAAGCGTTTCCAGATTGTCGAGCAGCGCCTGCGGCACTTCGACGCCTTCATTGCGCGCCTGCTGCTCGAGCTTGGCGCGCCGGGAACCGGGCAAGCGCACCTCGGGATCGAGCAGCATCGTGGCAATGAGCGTTTCAATGCGCTCGGCGAACACCTCGGCGCCGGCGAGCGCCGCCGGGTCCACCACCAGGAAGGCCTGTCCGATGCGCGGCCGGTTGCCCGTATCGGAGAAAAACGAATCCGCCTCGAAACCGAAAGCCGCGCCGGTAAGGGCGCAGCACAGCAACTCGACCACCATCGCCAGCATCGCGCCCTTGACACCGCCCGCCGGCAGCATCATGCCCTCCAACCCTGCTTTCGGATCGGTGGTGGGCTTGCCGTCCTTGTCCAGCGCCCAGCCCGCGGGGATGGACTTGCCTGCCTTCGCCGCAACCATCAGCTTGCCGCGGGCTACTTCCGACAGCGACAAGTCGATGGTGAGCGGCGGCTGGCCGCGGCGCGGAAACACGGCCGCGATCGGATTGGTGCCAAAAATGGGACGGCGACCGCCCCAGGCCGGCATGGCCGCAGGCGAGTTGCCGAACGCCAGGCCCACCATCCCGGCGGCCGCGACCGGTACCAGATGGTAGGCGGCAACGCCGAAATGGTGGCTGTTGGTAACCCCGGCGAAGGCTGCGCCGCATTCGCCGGCGCGCGCGATCGCTTCCTTCACCGCCAGGGCGCAAGCGGGGAAAGCCAGGCCTTCATCGGCATCCACCAGACAGGCGGCGGCCTTGGTGCGAACGACGCGCGGCTCCGCTTTGCCATTGACGCGGCCGTGAGTCAGGTGGCCGGCGTACTGCGGCACGCGCGACAGGCCGTGCGAGGCCAGACCCTGCGCCTCCGCCGTCACCAGGGCGGCGGCGGTGATGCGCGCCATTTCGAGCGAGGCGCCGGCGCGCGCCAGCGACTCGGCTGCCAGCGCATTCAATCGTTCCAGGGATAACTTGGGCATGGTGATTGCATCCTTGCTAGGCGGCCTGCAGGAAATCCGCCACTCTGGCGGCGATCATGGTGCTGACACGGGTGTTGGCTTCGCGCGTGAGGCCGCCGATATGCGGCGTGAGAATCAGGTTCGGGGCCGCGGCCAGGGGCGAGCCCTCGGACAGCGGTTCCTGCGCATAGACGTCGAGCGCCGCACCGGCGAGCTTGCCGCTGCGCAGCGCCTCGGCGAGGGCGGTCTCGTCGACGATGCCGCCGCGGGCCGTGTTGACGAGCACCGCCTCGGCGCGCATGCGCCCGATGCGCGCCGCGTCCATCAGGCCGCGCGTCTGCGCCGTCAGCGGCACATGCAGGCTCACCGCATCGGCCTCGGCGAGCAGCGCGTCGAGCTCGCGCCGCGCCACGCCGCATTCCGCCCAAGCGGGCGCGTCGGCGGCCAGCAGCGGATCGTATGCCAGCACGCGCATGCCCAGCGC
>JAAOZY010000135.1 GCA_012274205.1 Betaproteobacteria bacterium | reverse complement strand
GCCGGAGCCGGATTGGAGACGACGCGGAAAACGAGCGTGCGCTTGAGCCCGCCCGCGCTCGCCAGCTCCTCATCGGTGATCGGCGCCAGCACCTTCGGCACGGGCAGCGGACCCAGCGGTAAATTCATCGGCAGGGGATCGTCGATTACGACTACCTCGGCGAGGAGATCCTCCGCCAGGACTGCATTCGACGCGGTATTGACGGCACCCAGTTGAAAAGCCAGGGTGCGCAGCTGATAGGTCCCCGGCGCGCCCGCCTTTACCAGGACGCTGGCGCGATTTCCGGGTGCGAGCAGGATTCCCTCGCCTGTTGCCACGCCGGCGGCCGTGAACGCTCCTGTCGCCTTCAGTGCGCTTCGCGTATTGCCATCAAAGCTGTACAGGTTGAGCGCGTGCCCGTCGAGCCCCAGGTTCAGGGAATTGAATATGCCGGCGTTGACGAAATGCCAGTTCTGCACCTCACCGCTGCGCATCAGAATGCGCGGGCGCCTTACGCCGTTGATCAGGAAGTTCGGTTCGTTGGTGGTTACTTGGGCAACATCGGTAAACGACTCGAGCATGCCGGAAGCGTCGACGATCGGCGCCTGGAACATGAAGACGCGCTCCCTGGCGGCGGCGATTTCCGGAACCTGATCGATCGCGCCCTTGATCAGCAGCGCGCCGGCCATCCCGCTTCCCACCTGCATCGCGCTCGAACCGTGCAGGTGCGGATGATACCAATACGTACCTGTCGGGTGGTCGGCGCGGATCGCATATTCGTGCTGCCGGGTGTCTCCCGGCAGAATGCCGGTTGCCGGGTCATCCACCACGTAGTCGCCGTACACGCCGGGCGATATCAGGCCGGGATTGACGTGCACGCCATGCAAATGCAAATTGGTGCTGTTGGGATAGCGAAGGTGTTGGGCCGCCTGGGTGGACGGCGGATTCGCCGGAAGTTGATTGACTACCAGAATGCGGAGCGTATCGCCGGCGTTCACTCGCAGCGTCGGCGCCGGAATGCTGCCGAACATGCTGCGCAAAGTCACAGCCGTGCCGTTTAGGGTCGTTTTCAGATACCCGACATTCAGGGTCACGTCGAGCTTGCCGTCGACCGACGCCAGCGTCTGCGGTTCGAAAAATGTTTCCTGCGGCAATGGTGCCTTGGTGGTATCGCTGCTCCCGCAGCCATACAGGACTGCCGGAACTGTAAGCCCGGCGCCGAGTGTCCAGCTGAGTTGCAGGAATTCGCGGCGGGTATACCGGTATCCGTTGGTGTCGGTCATGTTATTTGTGCTCAGCTCAGGGTGAAGAACGTCATTGGTCGCAATTGCTCACGCGCGGCCGCGCCAATCTGGCCCGCGTCATTGTTGCCCCATCCGGAAATGCCATGGAAGCTGAGCGCTGCTGCATGGGTTTCGCCGGCCGCGATCGAGCGCACGCGCGTGAGCCGCGGAACGAGAACCGGACTGGAGCGGTCCTTGGTGTCGTTCAATGCGAGCTGGCCGTGGCTATTCCAGCCCCAGGCATAGACCCTGCCGCTTTCGCCCAGAGCCAGCGAAAAGTGCATGCCGGCCGCCACGCTCCGAGCCTGCTCGGGCAGCTCTACCTGCAGGGGCGATGTCGCGTAGGCGGGCTCTGCGTGTCCGAGCTGTCCGCGGTGATTGCTGCCCCAGGCCAGCACTGCGCCGCTCGTAGTCAGCGCAAGGGCGTGGGTCGCACCGGCGGCGATCGAGCGTACATCGGCCTTGAGCCGCAATGGTTCCGGTGTGGCGACAGAGCGCAGGTGTCCCAGACCGAGCTGACCTGCCGCGTTGTCGCCCCAGGCATACAGCTCCCCGGCGCGCGTCAGCGCCAGCATGTAGCCTTTGCCCAGGGCCAGCTGAGCTGCCTTGGGAACGGCCGTGACCGGTCCGGGCAGGGCATTGAACTGCGGCGTGGGCCGGCCCAGGGCGCCCTCGACATTGAGCCCCCAGGTATGAATCATGCCGGCGGCGTCGATCGCGCCGAACATGAACTCGCCCGCGGCGACGGCACACGCATCGGCGATGCCGTCGAGGCGATTCGGCGTTGCGAGCGCTATAGCCCCGAGACGTCCGCCGATGCCGGCGGAACTGGCGCCCCAGATAGCCACCTGCCTGTCCGCCGTGACTGCGAGGCTTATGCCATATCCTGCCGCTATCGATACCAGCCGCTGCGGCGAAACGACTTCCACCGCGTCCGTCGGCGCTTTCGATGTGCTGCAGTATTCCACCGTTCCCGACGCAATTCGGCCGCTGCCGTCCCTGCCCCAGCCAAATACTTTCCCGCTGGCAAGCAGGGCCAAGGTTTGGTCTCGACCGCAGCAGATGGAGGTGATGACGTGGGACTTGGCCATGGGGGTGTCCATAGATGGCTATCGATGAAATTGACATCGGCGCGGCGCGCCGCTGAGCGGGTTCTTGTACATTCTCGCTCCCCCTCCCAAGGGAGATTGACCACGCTGGGGGCTGGCAGCGTCGTCGGCTATTTGCCCGGCACATTAATTCAAGCGATGACGCGACGCAAGCCCGATCCTCTAACAGGCTGTTGAAAAACGCTTCCCGGATATGAAGATGCACGCCATCGTCATGTCCTCTCAGAGGGAAACGTTTTTCAATAGCCCCGACTTGGGGGATTTTTAAAGGGGGCGTCGCCCCCTTTTTCCATCACCCCGCTAATGAACGCCGGCCTGGAACAGTATCCAACCGGGGACTTGGTCGGCCGACGTGGTCGGAACGTTGTTTTGTATCTCCAGATCTACCGGATATGCCGGGATGAAGGCCGTGTTCTTGCAGAGCTGGGGCCCGAAGAAATCGATCGGATTGAGGAAATAATTCCCGCTGTAAGTCAGGTTTCCGACCGGAAGGCATCCGCCGAAATCCGCCCCGTATGAAAGGATGCCCGTCGTCGCGCACAAGGGAGAAATCGAGGAGCCCGCAAGGCAAGGGCCGAAATCGACAGTTCCGACCGGATTATTGAGCGACACATTCTGCTGGAGTGTGACGAATCGGCTTCCGCCATCGGTGTAGTAGATATTGCTTCCGGCCCCGGGCCGCTTGTTCTGGGCGACATTCAATTTGATCAGCAGGCCATTGGCCAGATCCGGTCCCTGCGATCCGTTGGTATAGATCGCTCCGCCGTCCCATAGCTGTTCGAGGAAATTCTCGAATCTATTGCTGCTGATCTCGTTGTTGCTGGCGATCGTCGGCGTGGCGTAATTGTCCCAGGTTTCAGGGGTCGCATTCGGCAATCCCGGGTATTTGGGATAGTCAAGCAATCCCCAGCCCCAGCCTATGGCTATGCTGCTCCAGGGCGTGTGGCTGACGCTGTTGTGTGAAATCAGCGTGCCGCTTGTGAAGCCCACGTATATACCCGCGGAATCGTAGTAATCCTGGCCGGTGTAGGCAACAGTGTTGTTCTGCACCAGGTTGCGGCGGGTCGCCTGCGCGGCGTTCGGCCTTGCGTCGATGGGCGAGAGTCCGCCAATCTGAAGCGCGGACGACGATATGTCAGTGAATGTGTTGTTGACGATCGAATTATCCTGGCTGCCGCTATCCAGATCGAGCGCCACGCCGCCCAGGTGGCTGAAGGTATTGCCGGTGAACGCGATGTTGTGCGCGTACTGCAGCGTCACGTTGCCCTGCGTCTTGTAGGTGATCTGCTGGTGGCCGATGGTATTCGTCGCGTAGCCGCTGCCCTTCAGTATGTAGCCGCTTTGGTCGCTTACGTAGCCATTGCTGCCGTTGGGCTCCAGCCAGGTCGCGTGGGAAAACTGCAAGCCCTGGAAGCTGATGTTCTCTACGGGGTTTGCAGGCGTTCCCCTCAATTCGACCAGGCTTTCCAGCACAGGCAGGATGGCCTCCGTCGGGGTGCCGGCGTTGGTGTTGTAATAGGTCAGCTCCCGGCTATTGGGGTCGAAGAACCACATATTGGGTTCGGTCACGAATTCCGGAGCGTTCTCCAGCCAGCTGAGAAGCTGAAAATTCCACGGCACCCCGTAGGTATTTGCATTGCTCCAGCACGGATCCTGCATGACGAGCGTGGTGCCGGACAGGCTTGCCACGGGACAGCGCATCATTTTCCATTGCGTGATTGTCACAGCCTCCAGCAATTCCGGGTGGGCGAAGGATTCGGGAAGGATTTGCGTATAACCGTTGGGCACCCTGATGTAATTGGGATTGACTGCCTGGCCGTAGTTCGAGCGCGCGCGGATGGCGCGCTGCCCATTGACGTAGAACTGGCGCGGCATCGCGCCGGCCGGCAGGCCCGACACGCTGCCGGTGCAGAGCTTGGTCGGCGTGCAGGTGAAATCGGTCACGGGAACTCCGCCGGATATGATCGCCGGAGCCTTGTTGCCGGCAGCGGCCCGGTAGACGACTTTCGCGCTGGAAGAACCGGAGTCGAGCCCGTCGAACACCAGCGGCGCCGTCAGCGCATAGGTCCCCGGCCCGATATTGACATTGATGCTGCACCGACCCCTGGACGGGTCCTGCCTGACCGCCTGCCGCGCGCGCTCGAGCGTCAGGAACGGGGCTGCGGCGCCACCGCTCGCGCTGTCGCTGCCGGAGGTGGAAACCCAGTAGTCCACGCTGCAGGCCGACTCGCCAACCGCAGCGGGTCCTCCTGAGCCGCAGCCGCCAAGCGCGGCGAGCAACAGAATCCACAGCGCCCAACACACTGACAGAGGCTGCATAAGTGTTTCTTCCTTCCATTGTTGTAATCGAAGGAAACGATCACGGAGGAACGATAAATTTCGCGCAATCTACCACGTCCCTGAAAAATCAATTTTTTTTGAGGAAATTTTCGGCGCGCATTCCGGCCCGGCGCCGCTGTTCCTGGCCTGCCCAAGCTTTGGTTTTACGCGGCCTGACACCGGCTTTCCTGCTATTGCGCGGACAGGACCGGGGCAGCCCGGGCGCTACGCGCCGTAATGTTGCAGGCGCTCGATGTAACGCGCGATCAGGTCGATCTCGAGGTTGACGCGGCTGCCCGGTTTGAGGTTCTTCAAATTGGTTACCGTGACAGTGTGTGGAATCAGGTTGATCTCGAATTCCGTGCCCTCGACGCGATTGACTGTGAGGCTGACACCGTTCACAGTGATCGAGCCCTTGCGCGCGATGTACCTGGCAAGCTCGTCCGGTGCGCGGATGACGAGCAGAAAGCTCTCGCCAATGGGCTCGAAGCGCACGACCTCGCCCACG
>JAAOZY010000134.1 GCA_012274205.1 Betaproteobacteria bacterium | reverse complement strand
GCCGCGCGCCTTGGCGTGCTCGTATTCTTCCAGCACCAGCACCCCTGCGCCCTCACCCAGCACGAAGCCGTCGCGGTCGCGGTCCCAGGGTCGGCTCGCCGTGGCCGGATCGTCATTGCGGGTCGACAGCGCGCGCGCCTGGGCGAAGCCGCCCATGGCGAGTTCCGTCACCACCGACTCGGCGCCCCCGGCGACCATCACGTCGCAGTCGCCGTATTCGATCAGGCGCCCGGACTCGCCGATGCAGTGCGTCGCGGTAGTGCACGCGGTCACCATGGCGAGGTTCGGGCCTTTCAGGCCGTACTTGATCGACAGGTTTCCCGAGATCATGTTGATGATGGTGCTAGGGATGAAAAACGGCGAGATCTTGCGCGGCCCGCCGGCGAGCAGTTCGCGTTGCGTGTGCTCGATGATCTGCAGGCCGCCGATGCCGGAACCGATGTTTACGCCGATGCGCTCGGCGTTTTCCGCAGTGACCTCGATGCCGCTGTCGCGGATTGCCTGGATGCCCGCCGCCATGCCGTAGTGGATGAATGTGTCCATATGGCGCGCTTCCTTGCGCTCCAGGTACTGGGCGAGATCGAAGTCTTTCACCTCCCCGGCAATCTGGCAGGACAGGCGCGAGGGATCGAAGCGGCTGATGCGGGTGATGCCGGATCGGCCGGCGAGGATGCCAGCCCAGGCCTCAGCTACGGTATTGCCAACCGGGGAAATGATGCCCAACCCGGTTACGACTACTCTGCGGCGGGACAAGAATTCCTCCGGCGAAATGGCGCGCTGGGCGCTATGAATCAGGCCTTCTTGGCGTGGCTGTTTACGTAGTCGATAGCCTGCTGCACCGTGGTTATCTTTTCGGCGTCTTCATCCGGGATTTCAGTCTCGAATTCTTCTTCCAAAGCCATGACCAGTTCCACGGTGTCGAGCGAATCGGCGCCCAGGTCATCGATGAAGGAAGACTCGTTCTTAATTTCCGCCTCGTTTACCCCAAGCTGCTCGGCGACGATCTTTTTCACGCGTTGTTCGACATTTTCCATTGAATTCTCCTTCCCTCGTTTTTTGCTTCGGAAACAGCCGCGCATTTTACCAAAATTAGGCGGCCGGCGTTTGAATGTTAGCAGGCCCTATGCCATGTACATGCCGCCGTTGACGTGCAGGGTCGTGCCTGTAATGTAACCCGCCTGCGGCGACGCAAGAAAAGCGACCGCCGCCGCGACATCCTCTGCAGTGCCCAGCCGCGCCAGCGGAATCCGGCCCAGTATCGCCGCGCGCTGCTGCTCGTTCAGCGCGCGCGTCATGTCGGTGTCGATGAACCCCGGCGCAACGCAATTGACGGTAATGTTGCGGCTGGCGATTTCCTGCGCCAGCGAACGCGCCATGCCGGCGATGCCCGCCTTGGCCGCGGCGTAATTGATCTGCCCGGGGTTGCCCGAACTGCCCACCACCGAAGTGATATTGATGATGCGGCCCGCGCGCGCCTTCATCATCCCGCGCAGCACCGCGCGCGACAGCCGGAATACCGATTTGAGATCGGTGTCGATGACCGCATCCCATTCCAGCTCTTTCATGCGCATCGCCAGATTGTCCTGGGTGATGCCCGCGTTGTTGACCAGGATGCCGACCGCGCCGAACTCCTTCTCGATTTCCGCCACCAGGGCTTCGACAGCGGCGCCGTCGTTGACATCGAGTACTGCCCCTTTGCCGCCGGCCCCGGCCGCGGCCAGATAGTCGCTGATGGACTGGGCGCCGTCCGCCGACGTCGACGTGCCGATCACCTTCGCGCCCTGCGCGCCCAGACGCAGCGCGATCGCCCTGCCAATGCCGCGCGTAGCGCCGCTTACCAACGCAACCTGTCCCTGCAGCATCATCACCCTCCTCTCGACATGCCGCTGCCCTGCTCGATGCTCGCCTTGTCCGCCAGCGCCATCGATTCGAGCCTGCCGTCGATGCGCTTGCTCATTCCAGCCAGAACTTTGCCCGGACCGCACTCGGCCACATGCGTGACGCCCTGCGCCGCGAATGCCTGTATCGTTTCGACCCAGCGCACCGGATTGAAGGCCTGGCGCACCAGCGCGTCCTTGATGCGCGCCGGATCGTCGTAACTCGCCACGTCGACATTGTTGATCACCGGAATGCGCGGCGCGCTGAAGCTGACGCCGTTCAGGTATTCCCGCAGGCGCTCCGCGGCCGGCTGCATCAGCGCGGAATGGAACGGTGCGCTCACCGGCAGCGGCAGCGCACGCTTGGCGCCCTTCGCCTTGCACGCGTCGCAGGCGCGCTTCACCGCCGCGGCGTGCCCGGCGATGACCACCTGGCCGGGCGAGTTGAAGTTGACCGCCTGCACCACTTCGCCCTGTGCCGACTCGGCACAAGCGGCGCGCACGGCATCCTCCTCCAGCCCCAGGATTGCGGCCATCGCGCCCTGCCCCTGCGGCACGGCTTCCTGCATCGCCTGGGCGCGGAATCGCACCAGCGGCAGCGCATCGCGAAAGCTCAGCACCCCTGCGGCCACCAATGCGGTGTATTCGCCCAGGCTGTGTCCGGCCACCAGCGCGGGCTCGGCGCCGCCGAGGCTGATCCAGGCACGATACGCGGCATAGCCCGCGGCGAGCATCACCGGCTGGGTATTCACCGTTTGGTTCAACTGTTCAGCCGGACCTTCGGCCATGAGTCGGCCCAGATCCTGGCCCAGCGCGTCGGCGGCCTCGGCCAGCACATCGCGCACTGCCGCGATGTCGCCGTAGGCCTGCATCATGCCCACCGACTGTGATCCCTGCCCGGGAAATACCATTGCAAGTTTCATTGCTCAACAATCCAGGTCGGAAAATATCGCCTGCGCTACATTTGCGCCAGCACCGCGCCCCAGGTAAAGCCGCCGCCGACCCCCTGCAGCATGACCTTGTGCCCGGATCTTATGCGCCCGTCGCGTATCGCCAGGTCCAGCGCCAGCGGCACCGATGCGGCCGAG
>JAAOZY010000133.1 GCA_012274205.1 Betaproteobacteria bacterium | reverse complement strand
CCGAGCACCGACTCGCGCGCATGGAACATCGACCATCAATGGGGCGATGCGGCGTGGATGCAGGCGCGCAGCAGCGCCAATGCGCTCGACGCGCCGATGTCAATTTATGAAATGCACCTGGGCTCGTGGCGGCGCGTGCCCGAGGACGCAAACCGCTCGCTCAGCTATCGCGAGATGGCCAAACCGCTGGCGGAGTACGTGCGCGATATGGGGTTTACGCATGTCGAGCTGATGCCCGTCACCGAGCATCCGTTCTATGGTTCCTGGGGCTACCAGACCACCGGCTATTTCGCCCCGACTGCACGCTACGGCAGCCCGGACGATTTCATGTACCTGGTCGATACCCTGCACCGGCAGGGCATCGGCGTCATCCTGGACTGGGTGCCCTCGCATTTTCCCAGCGACGAGCACGGGCTGGTGTACTTTGACGGCACTGCGCTGTACGAGCATGCCGATCCGAGGCAGGGCTTCCATCCGGAATGGACCAGCCAGATTTTCAACTACGGCCGCAACGAAGTGCGCGGCTTCCTGGTTTCGAGCGCTCTCTACTGGCTCGACCGCTATCACATAGACGGGCTGCGGGTGGATGGCGTCGCCTCCATGCTCTACCTCGACTACGCGCGCAAGGAAGGCGAGTGGGTGCCGAACCGCTATGGCGGCAGGGAGAACATCGAGGCGGTGGAATTCCTGCGCGTGCTGAACCAGGCGGTGTATCGCGATCATCCCGATGTGCAAACCATAGCCGAGGAATCCACCTCCTGGCCGATGGTGTCGCGGCCGGTGTATCTGGGCGGCCTCGGTTTCGGCATGAAGTGGAACATGGGCTGGATGCACGACACGCTCGAATACCTGCGCCAGGATCCGGTCCACCGCAAGTATCACCATAACAAGCTCACGTTCTCGATCATGTACGCCTTTTTCGAGAATTTTGTGCTGCCGATGTCGCACGATGAAGTGGTGTACGGCAAGGGATCGCTGATCAACAAGATGCCCGGCGACAGCTGGCGCCAGTTCGCCAATCTGCGCTTGCTGTTTGGTTATTTGTGGGGGCATCCGGGCAAGAAACTGCTGTTCATGGGCGGCGAATTCGGCCAGCGGCGCGAATGGGCGCACGACGACAGCCTGGAGTGGCATCTCCTGCAGTACCCCGAGCACGAAGGCGTGCGCCGCTGGGTGGCCGACCTGAACCGGCTCTACCGCTCCGAACCGGCGCTGTATCAGGTCGATTTCGAGCCTTCCGGTTTCGAGTGGGTGGACTGCAACGACAGCGAGCAGAGCATACTGAGTTTCCTGCGCTGGCCGCGCGACGGCGGCGCGCCGGTCCTGGTGGTATGCAATTTCACCCCGGTGCCGCGCTCCAACTATATCGTCGGGGTACCGACCGGCGGCTACTGGCGCGAGCTTGCGAATAGCGATGCCACGCTTTATGGCGGCAGCGGCATGGGCAATCTGGGCGGTGTGGATGCGGCGCCGATCGCGGCGCATGGGCGGTTTCACTCGCTCGCCATCACCCTGCCGCCGCTCGCGGTATTGATGTTCAAATGCGCATGACATATGCCTGAGCTGAAACCGGACATGAACGACGGACGCATGCGCGCGATAATAGAGCGCATTACCCCGTCCGTGGACGGCGGACGTTTCGCCGCCAAGCGCATCGTCGGCGATAGCGTCGCAGTCGAGGCCGACTGCTTCACCGACGGCCACGATACGCTCGCCTGCCTGCTGCTGTGGCGGCGCGAGGGCGAGCAGAAGTGGCATGAAGCGCCGATGGCGCCGCTGGTGAACGACCGCTGGCGCGGCAGTTTTGCGGCGCAGTCGGTCGGGCGCTACCAGTACACGGTCACGGCCTGGGTGGACCACTTCCTCAGCTGGCGCCACGATTTTGCGCGGCGCGTGGAACGCGAGGACCTGCGCGTGGCGGCGCTCGCGGGTGCCGGCCTGATCGAAGACGCCGCCGGGCGCGCCCCGGCGCGCGAGTGCCAGCGACTGCAAGGCTGGGCGGGGCGGCTGCGCGCCGAGGTCGACACGCCGGCGCTCAAGGAACTCGGGCTGGACCAAGAGCTCGGCGCGCTCGCCGCGCGCTATCCCGACCGGCGCTACGCCAGCACCTGCCCGGTCGAACACCCGCTGGTCGTGGACCGCGAACGCGCGCGCTTTTCCAGCTGGTACGAAATGTTCCCGCGCTCGGCCTCGGGCGAGCCCGGGCGGCACGGCACACTGCGCGATTGCGAGGCGCGCCTTCCCTATGTCGCGAAGATGGGATTCGACGTGCTCTACCTGCCGCCGATCCACCCGATCGGGCGCATCAACCGCAAGGGCGCGAACAATACGCTGGTCGCGGGTTCCGGCGGCGTGGGCAGCCCCTGGGCCATAGGCTCGGCCGAGGGCGGTCACAAGGCGCTGCATCCGGAGCTCGGGACGATGGCGGATTTCAGGCGGCTGCTCGCCAGTGCGCAGTCGCAGGGCATGGAGATTGCCCTGGACATCGCGTTCCAGTGCGCACCGGATCACCCCTACGTCAAGGCACATCCGCAATGGTTTCGCTGGCGGCCCGACGGCACGGTACAGTACGCCGAAAACCCGCCGAAGAAATATCAGGACATCTTTCCGTTCGAATTCGAGTCCGATGACTGGCGCGGGCTGTGGCAGGAGCTTGCCGGCGTCATCGGCTTCTGGGCGGCCGAGGGGGTGCGGATATTTCGCGTGGACAACCCGCACACCAAGCCGTTCCCGTTCTGGGAATGGGCGATCACCGAGTTGAAGCGCGAGTACCCCGACGCGATTTTCCTCGCCGAGGCCTTCACCCGGCCGAAGCTCATGCACCGGCTGGCCAAGCTGGGCTTCACCCAGTCCTACACCTATTTCGCCTGGCGCAACACCAAGCACGAGCTGACCGAATATTTCACCGGGCTCACGCAGGGTCCCGGGCGCGAATACTTCAGGCCCAACGCATGGCCCAACACCCCGGACATCCTCACCGAGTACCTCCAGTACGGCGGCCGCCCGGCTTTCGTCGTGCGCATCGTCCTCGCGGCGACGCTGGCGGCGAGTTACGGCATCTACGGACCCGCGTTCGAACTGGCCGAGGCGACGCCGCGCGAGTACGGAACCGAGGACTACCTCGACAGCGAGAAATACCAGATTCGCAGCTGGAACCTGGACGCGCCGCACAGTCTGTCCGAGCTGATCGCGCGCGTGAACCGCGCGCGGCGCGAGAATCCGGCGCTGCAATCGGACGCCACGCTGCGTTTTTTCCCGGTCGATAACGACAACCTGATGTGCTACGCAAAAGCAGACGCGGCAATGGAAAACCTGGTGGTGACGGTGGTCAATCTCGACCCGCACCATGTCCAGTCCGGCTGGGTCGAACTCGATCTGGCCGCGCTCGGCATCGACGCGCAGACGCCCTACCAGATGCACGACCTGCTTTCGGGCGCGCGCTTCCTGTGGAGCGGCCCGCGCAACTTCGTCCAGCTCGATCCGCAGCGCGCGCCCGCGCACGTGTTTGCGCTGCGGCGCAAGATGCGCACCGAACGCAATTTCGACTATTTCCTGTAATCACACCGGAACGCGCGATGGACAGACCCATCAAGCCGCACATGGAAAAGGTGCAGGCGCAGGGCGTGATCGATCAGAACGCCGGGGACGACGCGCTCTGGTACAAGGACGCGGTCGTCTATCAGCTGCACATCAAGGCGTTTTACGATTCCAACGGCGACGGCCTGGGAGACTTCCCCGGGCTGATTGAAAAGCTCGACTACGTGCGCGACCTGGGCGTGAACACCATCTGGCTGCTGCCCTTCTATCCCTCGCCGATGAAGGACGACGGCTACGACGTTGCCGACTACCACAACGTGCATCCGCAGTACGGCACGCGCAACGACGTGCGCACGCTGGTGCGCGAGGCGCACCGGCGCGGCCTGCGCGTGATCACCGAACTGGTGGTGAATCACACCTCGGACCAGCACCCCTGGTTCCAGGCCGCGCGGCGCGCGCCGCCCGGCTCGTCCAAGCGCGATTTCTACGTCTGGAGCGACAGCGACGCCAAGTACGACAAGACGCGCATCATTTTCACCGACACCGAGACCTCCAACTGGACCTGGGACCCGCTCGCCAAGTCCTTCTACTGGCACCGCTTCTTCAGCCACCAGCCGGACCTCAATTTCGAAAATCCGAAGGTGCTGAAGGCGGTGATACGCGTGATGCGCTTCTGGTTCGACATGGGCGTGGACGGATTCCGGCTGGATGCGATTCCCTATCTGGTCGAGCGCGAGGGCACCAGCAACGAGAACCTGCCGGAGACGCACGCCATCATCCGCCAGATCCGCGCCCAGGTCGACGCGAACTACAAGAACCGGCTGCTGCTGGCAGAGGCGAACCAGTGGCCCGAGGACGTGCGCGAATACTTCGGCGACGGCGACGAATGCCACATGGCCTACCATTTCCCGCTGATGCCGCGCATCTACATGGCGATCGCGCAGGAGGACCGCCACCCGGTGGTCGAGATCATGCAGCAGACGCCGGAGATCCCGGACAACGCGCAGTGGGCGATTTTCCTGCGCAACCACGACGAACTCACGCTGGAAATGGTGACGAGCAAGGAGCGCGACTACATGTACCGCATGTACGCCGCCGACCCGCGCGCACGCATCAACCTCGGCATCCGCCGCCGCCTCGCGCCGCTGATGGAAAACGACCGCGAGCGCATCAAGCTCATGAACAGCCTGCTGCTGTCGATGCCGGGCTCGCCCATCATCTATTACGGCGACGAGATCGGCATGGGCGACAACATTTTCCTCGGCGACCGCAACGGCGTGCGCACGCCGATGCAGTGGAGCCCGGACCGCAATGCCGGGTTCTCGCACGCCGATCCGCAGCGGCTATACCTGCCGCCGATCATGGACGCCGTGTACGGCTACGAGGCGGTCAACGTGGAGGCGCAGGCGCGCGACCCGTCCTCGCTGCTCAACTGGATGCGGCGCATGCTCGCCGTGCGCAAGAGCAGCCAGGCGTTCGGGCGCGGACGGCTGACGTTTCTCAATCCCGGCAACCGCAAGATCCTCGCCTACCTGCGCGAATACGGCGAGGAGACCGTCCTGTGCGTGGCCAACCTCGGCCGCTCGGCGCAGCCGGTCGAGCTCGACCTCGCGCGCTATCGCGGCCGCGTGCCGGTGGAGATGATGGGGCGCACCGCATTTCCGCCGATCGGCGAGCGCTTCTACCTGCTCACCCTGCCCGCATGTGGCTTCTACTGGTTCCGTCTCGCCGCCGATATCGGCGTGCCGCGCTGGCACGAGGAGCGCACGGCGCCGGAAGAGCGCCCGGTGCTGGTGCTGTTCGACGGCTGGACCAGTTTCTTCCGCGATCGCGTCGTGCCCTGGCGCATGCGCATGGCGGAGAAACTGCGCGCGCAGTTCGAGACCGACACGCTGCCGCGCTATATCGCCTCGCAGCGCTGGTACGCGGCCAAGGGTCAGCCGATCAAGCGCGCGGCGCTGAACGACTGGGTACTGTGGGAGCCGGACCGCTCCGCCTGGCTGATCACCCTGCTGCAGGTGGAGACGCCAGCGGGCGAGGAGGCCTATTTCCTGCCGATGAAACTCGCCTTCGGCGACAGCGACGAAGAACAGCTGCGCGCGCTCGCGCCCGCGACGCTGGCGCGGGTGCGCCAGCAGTCGCAGGTCGGCGTGCTCGCCGACGCCTTCGCCGACGAGGCCTTCTGCCGCGCCCTGGTACAGGCGATCGGCGCCGGGTGCGAAGTCAAATGCGCGCAGGGCAAGTTGCGCTTCACCCCGACCACCGCCTACGCCGGCCTCGCCGGCGCCGCGGCGGGAAAACTGCCGCTGGCGCGGCCGAAGTTCCAGAGCAGCAATACCGTGGTGATGCTGGGCGAGCGCCTGTTCCTGAAGGGCTACCGGCGCATCAGCGCCGGCGTAAACCCGGAATTCGAGATCGGGCGCTTCCTCACCGAGGTTGCGCACTTTGCCAACTGCGTGCCGGTGGCGGGCGCGATCGAATACGTAGCCGCCGACGGCACGCCGACCAGCCTGGCGCTGCTGCAGGGCCAGGTCGTCAATCAGGGCGACGGCTGGTCTTATACGCTAGCCTACCTCGAGCGCACTTTCGACACCCTGCTCGCCGCGGCGGGCGAACCGCCCGCGGAAGTGCATGGCGCCTATCTTTCCCTGGTGCACACCCTGGGCATGCGCCCGGCGCAGCTGCACCGGGCGCTGGCATTGCGCTCGGGCGATGCGTCGTTCGAGCCCGAGCCGCTGGAGGCGGGCGACCTCGCCGCCTGGAAGCGGCGCGTGCACGAGGATGCGCTCGCCACGCTCGCGCTGCTGGCGCAGCAGCAGGCGCAGTTGCCGGCCCCGGCACAGGCAAATGCGCGTGCGCTGCTCGGAGCGCGCCAACGGCTGTCCGAGCGCATCGACGTCTGCGCCCTGCCCGCGGGCGCTTGCCTGAAGACACGCTACCACGGCGATTTCCATCTGGGCCAGGTGCTG
>JAAOZY010000132.1 GCA_012274205.1 Betaproteobacteria bacterium | reverse complement strand
GGCATGTTCGAGGGAGATTACAAGGTGGTGTTCCACCTTGCTCCGCCGCTATTGAACAAGCCCGATCCGGCGACGGGGGAAGCAAAGAAATCGAGCTTCGGCCCGTGGATGATGCGCGTATTCGGGCTGCTGGCAAAATTCAAAGGCCTGCGCGGCACGGCGCTGGATATTTTCGGGCGCACCGAGGAGCGCCACGGCGAGCGCGCGCTGATCGCCGAGTACGCGGCCACGGTGGAGCAGTTGCTCGCCGGGCTCACGCCCGCCAAGCACGCGCTCGCGGTGGAAATTGCCAGCATTCCGGAACTGATCCGCGGCTACGGCCATGTGAAGCAGCGCCATCTGCAGCAGGCGCAGCTGCGGCGCGCCGAACTGCTGGCCGAATTCAGCGCTGCGCCGCAGCGGTCCGCCAGGGCGGCCTGAGCGCAGGACCGGCATGAGCCTCACCCGCGCCGACCTGGAACGCAATCGCATGCGCGAGGAGTTGGCGTTGACGCCGCTCGGCCCGCATCTGCTCAGCGACGAGGAGTTGGAAGAATCTCTGTGGCAGATCCTGGATGCGCGCAATGTCGACGAGGACTGCTGGGTGTTCGGCTACGGCTCGCTCGTATGGAATCCTTTGTTCCCGTTCGAGGAAAAGCGTGTCGTCACCACCCACGGCTATCACCGCAGCTTCTGCCTGTGGTCGCGCATCAACCGCGGCACGCCTGACCGGCCGGGCCTGGTGCTGGGCCTGGATCGCGGCGGTCGCTGTCGCGGCATCGCCTATCGCATCGCCGCGGATCAGGTCGAGAACGAACTGCGCCTCGTCTGGCGGCGCGAAATGATGACGGGCGCCTACATCCCGCGCTGGGTGCAGGTAAGCGACGGCGACACTCGCTTTCGCGCCATCACGTTCACCATCAACCGTGCGGGTGCGGCCTATGCCGGCCGCCTGCCGCCGGAGACGATCATCGATCGCCTGACAACCTGCCACGGCCGCATGGGGCCGGGAATGGACTATCTGCTGCGCACCGCGGAGGCCCTGCGCGCGCACGGCATCGAGGACCGGCAGCTGCAGGAATTGTGCGACCGGGCGCAGGCGATCAAAGCGCGCCGCTAGAACGCCTCGTCGGCGCGCAGATAACGCCATTGACCCTGGGGCAGATCGCCCAGCATCAGCTTGCCGATGCGCATGCGCTTCAGGCCTGTCACTTCCAGCCCGACCAGTTCGCACATGCGCCGGATCTGGCGCTTCTTGCCTTGGCGCAGGATGAAACGCAGCTGATCCTTGTTCTGCCAGCTCACCTGCGCCGGCCGCAGCGCCTCCCCATCCAGCGACAGGCCGTGATTGAGCAGTGCCAGGCCGGCCTTGGACAGACTGCCCTGCACGCGCACCAGGTATTCCTTCTCGATGGCGGAGTTTTCCCCGATCAGCTGCTTGGCGATGCGACCGTCCTGCGTCAGCACCAGCAGGCCCTGCGAATCGATGTCGAGCCGCCCGGCCGGGGCCAGACCCTTCAAGTGCAGCGGCGTGAAGCCCAGCGGCACCCGGTCGCCGAAATAACGCGATGCGGCATTGATCAGGCTCACCGCCGGCTTGTAGCCCGGCTCGGCCTGCGCCGACACATAGCCCACCGGTTTGTTAAGCAGTATGGTCACGCGCGCCTGCTGGCTCGCCTGCGCCGCGCGGTTCAGGGTGATTTTGCTCGCCGGATCGACGCGCGTGCCGAGCTCGGTGACGCGCTCGCCGTCGACGAATACCCAGCCGCGCTCGATGTAGTCATCGGCCTCGCGGCGTGAACACAGCCCTTGTTGCGACATCAGCTTGGATACGCGTACTTTTTCCATGACGCCCGTATCGATGGCGGCGCGCTGCGCCCTGGTCCCGGATGCGATAGGGTAGCGCATCTGCAGCCGGTTTCCCGCGCGAAATTTATTTTCGCGGGACTGTAACCCTTTGCTGCCGGGCGACGACTAATAGGGTAAGTTCTAGCGGAGAATTGTCCATGCACGCAACCGTCCATCTTCTGACCCGCAGCGAATTTCCGCAGCTCAGGCGCCGCGCCATCGAGACGCTGCAGCTGAACCTCGGCTACCGCTGCAATCAGAGCTGCCTGCACTGCCACGTGAATGCGGGCCCGAACCGCAGGGAAGAAATGACGGGCGAAACCGTCGACGCAGTAATCGATTTTCTCGCCGCGAATGCGGATATCACGGCCATCGACCTCACCGGCGGCGCGCCCGAGCTCAATCCCAATTTTCGCCGGCTGGTGATTGCGGCGCGCGCGCGCGGGCTGCGCGTGATCGACCGCTGCAACCTGACCGTACTGGAGGAGCCCGGCTTCGAAGATCTGGCGGCGTTTCTCGCCGCCCACGGCGTCGAAGTCGTGGCCTCGCTGCCCTGTTACCTGGAAGAGAACGTGGAGAAGCAGCGCGGCAAAGGCGTGTTCGATGCAAGTATCAAGGGCCTGCGCCGGCTCAATGCGCTGGGCTTTGGCCGCAGCGGCAGCGACCTGGTTCTCAATCTGGTCTACAACCCCCAGGGCGCCAGCCTGCCGCCGGCGCAGGCCG
>JAAOZY010000131.1 GCA_012274205.1 Betaproteobacteria bacterium | reverse complement strand
GGCATTTCTCAGCGCGTCCTCGTAGCTGATCTTGCCCGCCTCGTACAGGTCGAACAAGGCCTGGTCGAAGGTCTGCATCCCGAGCTCGCGCGACTTCTTCATGATTTCCTTGATTTCGTGCACTTCGCCCTTGAAGATCAGGTCGGCGATCAGCGGCGAGTTGAGCAGGATCTCGATCGCGGCGGCGCGCCCCTTGCCCTCCTTGAGCGGGATCAGCCGCTGCGATACCAGCGCCTTGAGGTTGAGCGACAGGTCCATTAGCAGCTGCGCCCGGCGCTCCTCCGGGAAGAAGTTGATGATGCGGTCCAGCGCCTGATTGGCGCTGTTCGCGTGCAGCGTGCCCATGCACAGGTGGCCGGTTTCGGCAAAGGCCACCGCGTGCTCCATGGTCTCCTTGGAGCGGATTTCGCCGATCAGGATCACGTCCGGCGCCTGGCGCAGGGTATTGTGCAGCGCCGCCTCCCAGGAAGCCGTATCCACGCCGACTTCGCGCTGCGTGATGAGGCAGTTGATGTGCGGATGCACATACTCCACCGGGTCCTCGATGGTGATGATGTGGCCGTGGCTGTTCTGGTTGCGGTAGCCGATCATCGCGGCCAGCGTGGTCGACTTGCCCGATCCGGTCCCGCCCACCATGATCACCAGGCCGCGCTTGTTCATTACCACGTCCTTGAGCACCGGCGGCAGCCCCAGGTCCTCGAACTTCGGGATCGTCGTGGTGATCGTGCGCATCACCATGCCGATCTTGCCCTGCTGCACGAAGCAGTTGACGCGGAAACGGCCGATGCCCGCTGGGGCGATGGCGAAATTGCATTCCTTGGTTGCTTCGAATTCGGCCGCCTGCTTGTCGTTCATCATCGCGCGCACCAGATCGGCGGTGTGCTGGCCGGTCAGTTTCTGGTCCATTACCGGCGTCATCTTGCCGTCGAGCTTCATCGCCGGCGGAAAATCCGCCGTGATGAACAGGTCGGAACCCTTCTTGCTCAGCATCAGCCGCAGCAGGTCATACATGAACTTGGTCGATTGGCCGCTATCCATATCTTTTCACCTCTAATACCGATTTATCCAAAATATACCCGGAATTGGCGCCTGCGGCCGGGCCCGCTTCATATGCTCGTATTTCCGGCTTCGCCCAAGCGCTGCTTCGGCGACTTTCCCCGGTCAGCCGGCGAAGGTGTCTTTGTTTGCCGCCTTGCTGCGCGCTTCGGCGACCGAGATCACGTTCTTCTTGACCAGATCCTGCAGATTCTGGTCCAGGGTCTGCATGCCGAACTGCTGGCCGGTCTGGATCGCCGAATACATCTGCGCAATCTTGGCCTCGCGAATGAGGTTATTGATGGCAGGGGTGCCGATCATGATCTCATGCGCGGCGACCCGCCCGGAACCGTCCTTCGTTTTGAGCAGCGTCTGCGAAATGATCGCGCGCAGCGAGGTGGAGATCATCGCACGGATCATGTCCTTCTCGGCGGCCGGAAACACGTCGACAATCCGGTCTATGGTTTTCGCCGCCGAACTGGTGTGCAGGGTGCCGAACACCAGGTGGCCGGTTTCCGCGCCGGAGAGCGCCAGGCGGATGGTTTCGAGGTCGCGCATCTCGCCCACCAGGATCACGTCCGGATCCTCGCGCAGGGCGCTGCGCAGCGCGTTGTTGAAGGACAGGGTATGCGGCCCGACTTCGCGCTGATTGATCAGGCATTTCTTCGACTCGTGCACGAACTCGATCGGGTCCTCGATGGTGAGGATATGGCCCTCCTCGGTTTCGTTCTTGTGGTTGACCATCGCCGCCAGCGTGGTCGATTTGCCCGATCCGGTCGGCCCGGTGACCAGCACGACGCCGCGCGGCTGGTCGGCGATCGATTCGAAGATCTTCGGGCACTTGAGGTCGGCGAGCGAAAGGATTTTGGACGGAATGGTCCGCATCACCGCCGCGGCGCCGCGGTTCTGCACGAACGCATTGACGCGAAAGCGCGCCAAACCCGGAATGGCGAAGGAAAAGTCGCACTCCAGATTTTCTTCGTAGAACTTGCGCTGCCCGTCGTTCATGATGTCATAGATCATGCCGTGGACATCCTTGTGGTCCATGGCCGGCAGGTTGATGCGCTTGATGTCGCCGTGCACGCGGATCATCGGCGGCAGACCCGAGGACAAGTGCAGGTCCGAAGCCTTGTTCTTGACCACGAAGGCAAGCAGTTCAGAGATATCCATTTATAATTGCTCCATGCTGAGTGACGCGCCAGGCGAGGCTGAAACTGACCGAGTGGGTGCGCTTCGTCGCCGGTTGCCCGCGTTCACGCCCGCGCCAAATTATGTCCACAATCGAGAGTAACTTGCAAGCCGTACGGGCGCGAATCGCAGCGGCGGCGAGCGCCGCCGGACGCGATCCGCGCGCAATCGCTTTGCTGGCGGTGAGCAAGACGTTTCCGGAGAGCGCGGTGCGCGCCGCGCACGCGGCGGGACAGCGGGAATTCGGCGAGAATTACCTGCAGGAGGCGCTCGCGAAAATCGGCGCGCTGTCCGATCTTGCGCTCATCTGGCATTTCATCGGTCCGATCCAGAGCAACAAGACGCGCGCGATCGCCGAGCATTTCGATTGGGTGCATTCGGTGGCGCGCGCGAACATTGCGCAGCGCCTGTCCGACGCGCGTCCCGCGGGGCGGCAAGCGCTCGATATATGCCTGCAGGTAAACCTGAGCGGGGAGTCGAGCAAGAGCGGCGTCGCGCCGGACGAAGTGCGACCGCTGGCCGAATCGGTGCGCGCCCTGCCGCGGCTGAGGCTGCGCGGCTTGATGGCAATCCCGGAACCCAGCGACGACATCGAGCAGCAGCGGCGGCGCTTTCGCGAACTGCGCCTGCTGCTGGTGCAGCTCAACGCCGGCGGACTTGCGCTCGACACCCTGTCCATGGGCATGTCGCAGGACCTGGAGACGGCAGTCATGGAAGGCGCTACCATCGTGCGCGTCGGAACCGCCATTTTCGGCGAAAGGAAGCGCGCTTGAACATTACCTTCATAGGCGGCGGCAACATGGCCGCGGCGCTGATCGGCGGCCTGCTCGCCAAGGGTCATCCGGCCGCAGGCATGCGCGTGGTCGAGCCGCAGGCGGAGGCGCGCGCGCGGCTCGCCGGAAAGTTCGGCGTCGCCTGCGCCGACAACGCAGTTGCGGTCGGGCCGCTGGGCGAGGCGGTGGTGCTGGCGGTCAAGCCGCAGCAGATGCGCGCCGCGGCGCAGGCGCTGCAGCCGCGCCTGGCGCGCGAGCTCGTGATCAGCATCGCCGCCGGCATACGCCTGATCGATCTGCAGCGCTGGCTGGGCGGCCATTCCATCCTGGTGCGTTGCATGCCGAATACGCCCGCGCTGATCGGTGCCGGCATCAGCGGCGTGTACGCCAGCGCCGGGGTCGATGCCCGACAGCGCGCGCTGGCCGAATCCATCCTGGGCGCGGTGGGCGCAACGCTGTGGGTGGCGCAGGAAAGCCAGCTCGACCCGGTTACGGCGATTTCCGGAAGCGGTCCGGCCTACGTCTTCTATTTCATCGAGGCGCTGCAGCGGGCGGCGCAGGAAATGGGCTTTTCCGCAGCCGACGCGCGCAAGCTCGCGGTGGAGACCTTCCTCGGCACGGCGCAGCTCGCGGCGCAAAGTCCGGAGGACGTGGCGCTGCAGCGCGAGCGCGTCACCTCCAAAGGCGGAACGACGGAGCGCGCCCTCGCCAGCATGGAGTCCGACAAGGTGCAGGAATTGATCGTGCGGGCATTGCATGCCGCCAACCAGCGCGCGCACGAGCTGGGCGAGCAATTGGGCGCCGAAAAATGATACGCTGCCCGCCGAAGATGAACGACTCGTGCAGAGCTGAGCGATGCTAATCCAGATCCTGCAGTTCCTGCTCAACACGCTATTCGGTTTTTTCGTTTTCGTGCTGCTCGCGCGTTTCTACCTGCAACTGCTGCGCGCGCCGTTTCGCAATCCGCTCGGTCAGTTCATTACCGCGCTGACCAATTGGCTGGTGCTGCCGGCGCGGCGCCTCATTCCGGGATTGTTTGGCCTGGATCTGGCGAGTTTCCTGCTGGCCTGGCTGCTGCAGGCGCTGCTGCTGTTCCTGCTCTATCTGCTCAGGAGCGGTGGGCTCCCCGGCGCTCCGGCTGCGCTGCTGGGAGTGTTCCTGATACTGGGACTGCTCGAAATCGCGCGCTTCAGCCTGTACCTGCTGCTCGGGGTCATACTGGTCCAGGCGGTGATCAGCTGGATCAATCCCTATGCGCCCATGGCGCCGCTGTTCAACGCGCTCGCCGCGCCCTTTCTGCGCCCTTTCCGCCGCCTGATTCCGCCCATCGGCAATGTCGACCTGTCACCGCTGTTCGCGCTGATCGTGGCGCAACTGCTGCTGATCCCGCTCGACTATATCGAACGCTCGGTGGCGCTGCTGTCTTGAACTGGCACGAAACCAGCCGCGACGGCGTCACCATCCGCGTGCACGCCCAACCCGGCGCGAAACGCACCGAAGTGGTCGGCTTGCACGGCGACTGCGTCAAGGTGCGCTTGGCTTCGCCTCCGGTGGACGGCAAAGCCAACGACTGCCTGATCGCGTTTCTCGCGCGGCGCCTGGGGGTGAAGAAAAGCCAGGTGAGCATCGTCCGCGGCATGAATTCCCGGCGCAAGACCGTGCACGTGGCGGCGGCGGGTGTGCAGGCGGGCGTGCTGCTCGAGCCGGAGGGCGAACGCTCGCCGGCTTGAGAGTTTGTAACAAAACGAGGGGACACATCCCCGCGTGCTCCCCGAAGCAAGGCGGTAACAAAATGACTTTTTGTTACCGGGTCTAAGACTAGTCGTGGATTCGCGCGGTGAGGACTGCAGCGCCTAGCCGTTTGCCGCGTCGTACACGATCTGGCCCTGCAGCAGCGTATAGCGCACCTTGCCCGGCAGTTCGATGCCGAGGAAGGGCGTGTTCTTGCCTTGGCTCTTGAGTCCGGCGGCGCTCACCTTGGCGTACTGCTCGGCGTCGAATATGCACACATCCGCCGTATGGCCCACGGTGAGATGCCCCGCGTCGATGCCGAGAATTCGCGCCGGTTCGGTGGTGACGCGCGCAAGCCCCTGCGCCAGCGGGACCTTCATTTCGAGCGCCCACTTCAGCGTCAGCGGCAGCAGCAATTCCAGGCCGGTGGCGCCGGCTTCCGATTCGGCGAACGGCAGCAGCTTCGAGTCTTCGTCCACAGGAGTGTGGTCGGAGCAGATTGCGTCTATGGTGCCGTCCTTGAGCCCCTGGCGCAGCGCGTCGCGGTCGCGCGCGCTGCGCAGCGGCGGCTGCAGGTGACAGTGGGCGTCGAAATAGCCCAGGTCCATTTCCGAAAGGTGGGCGTGGTGGATGCCGATGTCGCAGCTGAGCGGCAGCTTGTCGCGCTTGGCCGCGCGCACCATCTCCACCCCTTCGCGCGTCGACAGGCGGCACAGATGCACGCGCGCGCCGGTGGCGCGCATTGTTTCCACGATGGTGGCGATCGCAATGGTTTCGGCAAATGCCGGTATGCCGGGCAGACCGAGGCGCGTGGCGACTTCGCCGTCATGCGCGACGCCGTCCTTCGCCAGATAGCCGTCCTGCGGTCGCAGCCAGACGCTGAAGCCGAAGGTGGCGGCGTACTGCAGGGCGCGCCACAGCACCTGATTGTCCTGCAGCGGCACGTCCGCATGCGAGAAGCCGACGCAGCCGGCATCGCGCAGTTCCGCCATCTCGGTGAGCCGTTCGCCCGCAAGGCCTACGGTCAACGCGCCGATCGGATAGACGTGCGCCAGATTGAGCGTCTTTGCCCGGTGTTTGAGCATTTCAACCAAGCCGGGCTCGTCCAGCGCCGGCTCGGTGTCGGGCGGACAGGCGAGGCTGGTCACGCCGCCCGCGGCGGCGGCCAGCATTTCGGATTCGAGCGTCGCCTTGTATTCGTAGCCGGGTTCGCGCAGCCGCGCGGCGAGGTCGATCAGGCCCGGGCACACCACCAGGCCGGCGGCGTCAATCACGCGGTTGGCCATGAATCCGGCCGGTGCCTTGCCCACGGCGGCGACTTTGCCGGCGGCGATAAACAGGTCGGCTGCGCTGTCGCGCTGGATCAACGGGTCGATTACGCGGCCGTTCTTGATGTGAATTTTCATTTGGAACTCGTTACGAAATGAGGCGATCAGGGTGGGAAAGGAAGGGTCCCATCCCTTCCTTAGCCCTCATACTCCCCTAAGTCGGGGCCGTTTCGAAGAATCCGAAACGGCCTCCGGTCCATTTAATTTCCCGCCAGTATGCTCATCACCGCCATGCGTACCGCGATGCCGAAGGTCACCTGCGACAGAATCACCGCGTGCGTGCCGTCGGCGACCGCCGAATCTATTTCCACGCCGCGGTTGAGCGGCCCCGGATGCATCACGATCGCGTCGGGCTTGGCCAGCGCCAGTTTTTCCGGCGTCAGCCCGTAGTACTTGAAGAATTCCTGCGCGGAGGGCAGCAATGCGCCGCGCATGCGCTCGCTTTGCAGGCGCAGCATCACCACTACGTCGACATCGCGCAGGCCCTGCTCCAGGTCGTAGAACACGCGCACGCCGAGTTTCTCCGCGCCGGCGGGAATCAGCGTCATGGGGCCGATCACGCGTATGTCCGGCGTGCCCATGATGGTCAGCGCGTGTATCAGCGAGCGCGCCACGCGCGAATGCAGTACGTCGCCGACGATGGCCACCGAGAGCCGGGTGAAATCCTTCTTGTAGTGGCGGATGGTGTACAGGTCGAGCAGGCCCTGGGTCGGATGCGCGTGGCGCCCGTCGCCGGCGTTGACCACATGCAGGTGGCTCGCCACATGGCTCGCGATCAGATGCGGGGCGCCGCTTTCCGCATGCCTGACCACGAACATGTCGGCGTGCATGGCGGAAAGATTGTCCACCGTGTCGAGCAGGGTCTCGCCCTTGGCGTGCGAGGACACCGCGATGTTCAGGTTGATGACGTCGGCCGACAGGCGCTTGGCGGCGATTTCGAAGGTGGTGCGTGTGCGCGTCGAGTTTTCGAAGAACAGGTTGAACACCGACTTGCCGCGCAGCAGCGGCACCTTCTTGACCTCGCGCGCGGTGACGCCGACGAAGGAGGTGGCGGTATCCAGAATATGGGTGAGCATCTCGCGCGGCAGGCCCTCAATCGTCAGCAGGTGCTGCAGTTCGCCTTTTTCGTTTAGCTGTGGGTTACGCATCGAATTTCAGCCTGAGTTTTCCATTTTGGTCACGGTCGAGCACCAGCATGCGACCCGGCGCAATCTCCAGCGCGGCGCCGACATATTGTGCGGCGACCGGCAATTCGCGCCCGCCGCGGTCAATCAGGACGGCCAGGCTGATCGATGCCGGCCGGCCGTAGTCGAACAATTCGTTCATGGCGCCGCGCACGGTGCGGCCGGTGTAGAGCACGTCGTCGACCAGCACGATGTGGCGGCCTTCGACCTCGAACGGTATCTGCGAGGGCTTGATCTGCGGATGCAGGCCGGTCTTGTCGAAGTCGTCGCGATAAAAAGAGATGTCGAGTACGCCCAGCGGCGGCTTGATGCCGAGCGCGGCATGCAGCCGTTCTGCCAGCCACACGCCGCCGGTGTGGATGCCGACCAGGGCGGTTTCGGAGGTGACCTGGGGCTTGAGCTGGAGTACCAGTTCCGCGCACAGGGCTTCGGGATCAGGCAGTACCGTGTTCATCGAAGTAGCTCTGCAAAATGATTTGTGCCGACACCTGATGCGCATGCAGCTTGTGCTTGCGCCCGCCTTTGCCCGCGGCCCGCAGCGCCTCTTCGGCCGAGGCCGAGCTCAGGCGCTCATCCACCAGCCTGACCGGGAGCTTGAAGCGGGCTTCGAGCTGGCGCGCAAAACGGCGGCAACGCCGCGTGAGCGCGTGCTCGCTGCCGTCCATGGACAGCGGCAGGCCCACAACCAGGGCGCCGGGTTTCCATTCGGCCACCAGTTCGGCGGCTTCGTCCATGCGCGCGGCGCTGCCTTGCGCGGCAATCAGTCCCAGGGGATGCGCCACGCGGATGCTGCACTCGCCAACGGCAACGCCGGTGAATCTCTCGCCGAAGTCGAATGCGAGCACGGTGCCGGCGTCCTTGGCGCTCATCAGCCGCTAACTCCTGCAGGCGGGCGGGTCCTACGCATGTCCGGCGTCGTCGGACAGGCGCGCAAAGTCGACGCCCAACAGCCCCATCGCTGCCGGCAGCTTCTCCTCGGCCGGCAGATCGAAAATTATCTGTTCGCCCGCTTCCACGGTGAGCCACGCGTTCTGGCCGAGTTCGTGCTCGAGTTGTCCCGCAGCCCAGCCGGAATAGCCCAGTGTGACCAGCATCCTGGCCGGTCCGGCGCCCTTGCCCACCGCTTCCAGAATGTCCTTGGAGGTGGTGAGGCCGAGGCTGTCACGCACGTTCAGCGTGGAATGCCATTCGCCTACCGGCTGGTGCAGCACGAAGCCGCGATCGGTTTGCACCGGGCCGCCAAAATACACCGGGATGTCGTGCAGCTGGTGCGGTTCAAGCTTGAGATTGATGCGCTCGAACAGCGCATGCAGGCTGAGGTCGATCGGCCGGTTCACCACCACGCCGAGCGCGCCCTGATCGTTGTGTTCGCAGATATAGGTGAGGGACTTGGCAAAATAGGGATCCACCATGTTCGGCATCGCGATGAGAAAATGGTGGGTAAGGTCGATCGCCACGCGCCTATTTTAACCCTCCGGCGGCACATTCACAATTTCGGTTTTCCTGGCGCAGCAGCTGCGCGGACGCGTGTCGGCTTGGCGCCGCCGCCGCTGTGCGTGTCGGCCCTTTCCCACGCGCGCACGGTGCCCGGGACGAGCCGGAACAGCGGGTGCGCATCGGCTGCGGCGACGCGCTTCCATCGGCGCAGCCACTCGGGGTTGCGCGCGCGCAGCTTCGCCTGCAAATGCCGCCATTCGAAGGCAAGCTGGCCGCGGCTCTCCGTCAGTTTGAGCGCAGTGCGGCGCCGATTGATCTTGGTCCGATCGAATCGGTAGCCGCGCGCCAGCGCCTCCTCATGGACAACGCGCAGGTAGGCTGCAATTGCAGCGAGCGGGTCCGCCTGCGATTTGAAACGCGCCAATTGGGGGTGATGGCGATAGCCTGCGGTCTCGCCCTTGAGCACCGCCTGCGCGAGCAGCGCCTCCCGCCACAGGGCAACCAACCCCTTGGGGTCGAGGTATTTCGGGTGCAAGGTCCAAAGGCGCATGGGGCCGTTTCGGGCGAGACCGGCGCTCGAGCGCCGGCAATGAAGCGAAGACGAATCGCGCGGGCATTGCGCGTGTCCCGCGCTGCTTCCCGATAGTCCGCTAGAGTTCCACCATCTCGAAGTCTTCCTTGCGCGCGCCGCATTCGGGACAGGTCCAGTTTATCGGAACGTCTTCCCAGCGCGTGCCCGCGGCAATGCCCTCGTCGGGGGCGCCGGCGGCTTCGTCGTAAATATAGCCGCAAATGAGGCACATCCAAGTCTTGAATTCGGTGCTGCTTGCTGCGGTGCTCATGTCCTTGGCCCGGGTTTGGGTTAAAATAGCGCCGCATCTTACCCTGTTGCCACGGCTAGTTCCAGCGCGGCGCCCATCATGCCCGTCTCCCTGCCGCCGATCGTTCTGAGTTTTGCCGCCACCGACCCTACCGGCGGCGCCGGTATCCAGGCCGACCTGCTGACGCTGTCGAGCATGGGCTGCCACGCACTCACCGTGGTCACCGCGATCACGGTGCAGGACACGGCGGGCGTCGAGGATGTGCTGCCGATCGAAGCCGACTGGGTCAGCGACCAGGCGCGCGTGCTGCTGGAAGACATGCCGGTCGCGGCGTTCAAGATCGGTTTGGTCGGAAGCGTGGACAATTGCGCCGCCATTGCCGAAGTGGTGTCGGATTACCCCGATGTTCCTCTGATACTGGATCCAGTGCTGACCTCGGGCCGCGGCGACGAACTGGCGACGGACGAACTAATCGAGGCGATGCGCGAGATGCTGATACCGCAAACCACCATCATCACGCCCAACAGCCTGGAAGCGCGTCGCCTGGCTGACGACGGCAGCGAGGAGGAGCGCTCGCTCGAGGACTGCGCCAAACGCATTCTCGAGATGGGTTGCGAATACGTGCTGATTACCGGCACCCACGAGAATACGCCGCAGGTGATCAACACGCTCTATGGCCAGCAGGGCGTGATCCGCAGCGACAGCTGGGAGCGCCTGCCCGGCAGCTATCACGGCTCTGGCTGCACCCTCGCCTCGGCCATCGCTGCCACGCTCGCCAATGGCCTGGACATACCCGAGGCGGTGCGCGAAGCGCAGGAATACACTTGGCAGAGCCTGAATGCCGGCTTTCGGCCGGGCATGGGACAGCACATCCCCGACCGTTTCTTCTGGGCGCGCGAGACCGAGGACGACGCGAAGAAACAGGAGGACTGACCGGTGCAGCGCGCACTTGCGGGCCTCTACGCCGTCACGCCGGATGAAGCGCGCACCGATGTGCTCGTGTTCAAGGTCGGCCAGGCGCTGGCCGGCGGCGCTGCGGCAGTGCAATACCGCAACAAGGCGGCCGGATCACAGCTGAAGCTGGAGCAGGGGCGCGCACTCGCGGCCGCCTGCCGCGCGGCTGGCGCCGTGTTCATCGTCAACGACGATGTCCGACTCGCGCTGGAACTCGACGCGGACGGTGTCCATCTGGGTGCGGAAGACGGCGATCTGGCACAGGCGCGAAGCCGTCTGGGGCCGGGCAAGCTGCTCGGTGCCTCCTGCTATGACCGGATCGAACTCGCCGCGGGCGCAGCGCGCGCCGGGGCGGATTACCTCGCGTTCGGCAGCGTGTTCAGTTCCCCCACCAAACCCGGCGCGGTGCGCGCGCCGTTGCCGCTGTTCGCCGAAGCGCGCCGGCGCTTTGCGCTGCCGCTGGTGGCGATCGGCGGCATAAACCTGCAAAATGCGCCCGAGGTGTTCGCCGCCGGGGCCGATGCCGTGGCCGTGATCAGCGCCGTATTCGAGGCCGGCGACGTCGCCGAGCGCGCGGCGGCATTTACCCGGATTTATCAACAACAGCGGATGCAGCAGCAATGAGCAACGAGTCCTTGTTTGCCCGGGCCCAGCAATTCATTCCCGCCGGGGTCAATTCGCCGGTGCGGGCGTTTCGCGCCGTGGGCGGCGCACCGCGCTTCATCGCGCGCGCCAAAGGCGCGCGCATGTGGGATGCCGAAGGCCGCGCCTACCTCGATTACATCGGCTCCTGGGGCGCCATGGTGGTCGGTCACGCGCATCCCGAGGTGGTAGCGGCGGTGTGCGCGGCCGCCGGGAACGGATTTTCCTTCGGCGCGCCGACCGAAGCCGAAATCGAAATGGCCGAGCTGCTGTGCAAGCTGCTGCCGGGCATGGATCTGGTGCGCCTGGTGAGCTCGGGCACCGAGGCCACGATGACGGCGCTGCGCCTGGCGCGCGGCCATACCGGGCGCAATCGCGTAGTCAAGTTCGAAGGCTGCTATCACGGGCATGCAGACAGCCTGCTGGTAAAAGCGGGTTCGGGCGCGCTCACCTTCGGCCAGCCGAGTTCCTCGGGGGTCCCGCCGCAGGTCGCCGCGGATACCCTGGTGCTCGACTACAACGACGTGGCGCAGCTCGAGCGCTGCTTCGCCGAGAACGGCAAGGACATCGCCGCGGTGATCGTCGAGCCGGTGGTGGGCAATATGAACCTGGTCGCGCCCAAGCCCGAGTTCCTGCGCGGCATGCGCGAGCTGTGCACTAAACACGGCGCGGTCCTGATTCTGGACGAAGTGATGACCGGTTTTCGCGTTGGATTGACCGGCGCCCAGGGGCGCTATGGCATTCAGCCCGACCTCACCACGCTGGGCAAGGTCATCGGCGGCGGTATGCCGGTCGGCGCCTTCGGCGGGCGGCGCGAGATCATGCAGAAAATCGCTCCGCTGGGACCGGTGTATCAGGCCGGCACGCTATCGGGCAATCCGGTGGCGGTGGCGGCGGGCCTCGCAACCCTGCGGCTGGTGCAGGCCCCCGGCTTCTACGAGAAGCTCGGTGAGCGTACGCAGCAATTGACCGCGGGTTTGACCGCGGCGGCGAAGAAGCACGGCGTCGTATTTTCCGCACAGGCGATCGGCGGCATGTTCGGCATTTATTTCCGCGCGAGCGCGCCGCAAAGCTTCGCCGAGGTCATGCAGTGCGACAAGGAGGCGTTCAATCGCTTTTTTCACGCCATGCTTGAGCGCGGCGTGCACTTTGCGCCATCGGCCTACGAGGCAGGATTCGTGTCCGCCGCGCACAGCAGCGAAGATATCGCAGAGACCGTCAGCGCTGCTGACGCCGTATTCGCGGCCATGAAGAAATAGCGCGCGCCGTCGAAGCGGCATGCTTGCCGCGGCAAGTGCGCCGCCGATGTTCAGCGGGTTTTCAGGTTGTCGCGGATTTCGCGCAGCAGCTTCACTTCCTCCGGCGGCTCTGCCGGAGCGGCCGACGGGACCGCCGCCTCGGTGCGCTTGAGCTTGTTGATCCAGCGCACCAGCATGAAGATGATGAACGCGAGTATGGCGAAGTTGATGGCGATGGTCAAAAAGTTGCCATAGGCGAACACCGGCACGCCCGCTTTCTTCACCGCTTCCAGCGTCATCGCCGTGCCGGGCGGAATCGTCTTGAGCGCGAAGAAATAATTGGAAAAATCCAGTCCGCCCAGCACCCGGCCGACCACCGGCATGAACAGATCGTTCACCACCGAGTCGACAATCTTGCCGAAAGCGGCGCCGATGATCACGCCTACGGCCAGGTCCATCACATTGCCCTTGAGTGCAAATTCCTTGAATTCCTTCAGCATGGTCCGTCTCCCTGAATTGCGGCGATCGCGCACGAGCCCCGGCGCCGGGGCATGCGCCGCTTAAGATCGCATAGCGCCGCAGCTATAGCAAGAACAGCGTCGCCAGGCCGAGGAAGATGAAGAATCCGCCGCTGTCGGTTACCGCGGTGATCATCACGCTGGAACCCAGCGCCGGGTCGCGGTCCAGTTTGTTCAGGAGCAGCGGGATGAGCACGCCCATCATTGCGGCCAGCACCAGGTTGAGCGTCATCGCCGCCATCATCACCAGTCCCAATGCGGGGTTGTCGTATAGCCCGAACGCGATCAGTCCGAGTATGCCGCCCCAGATCAGCCCGTTCAGCAGTGCGACGCTGATTTCCTTGGTGAACAGCATGCGCGCATTCTGCATCTGGCCCAGCGCCATCGAGCGCACGATCATGGTAATGGTCTGATTGCCGGAATTGCCGCCGATGCCGGCGACGATGGGCATGAGCGCCGCGAGCGCCACCAGCTTCTGGATCGAGCCCTCGAAGGCGCCGATGACACGCGACGCGATGATGGCGGTAACCAGATTGACCGCCAGCCAGGCCCAGCGGTTCTTTACGCTGTCCCAGACGGAGGAAAAGATGTCCTCCTCTTCGCGCAGGCCGGCCTGTGCCAGCTGCTCGGCCTCGGTCTTTTCGCGGATGTAATCCACCACCGCGTTCACCGTTACCCGCGCAATCAGGCGGCCGGCGCGGTCCACCACCGGCGCCGAAACCAGGTCATAGCGCTCGAAGGTCTGCGCCGCCTGCTGCGCCTCGTCGCCTGGGTGCAGGCGCACCAGCTCGGTCGACATTGCCGCGCTGACCGCAACCTCAAGATCGGTCACGATCAGCTTGCTGATCGGCAGCGCGCCGATCAGGCGCTGTTCGCGATCGACCACGAACACCTGGTCGGTGTGGTCCGGCAGCTCGTCCAGGCGGCGCAGATAGCGCGTCACCACTTCCAGCGTAACGTCCTCGCGCACGCTTACCATGTCGAACGCCATCAGGGCGCCCACCGTATCCTCCGGATAGGACATGGCCGCGCGCAGCTGCTGGCGCTCTTCCGCCGACAGCGACTGGAACACGTCTTCGAGGACGTCATCGGGCAGGTCGGGAGCGAGGTCGGCGATTTCGTCGGTATCGAGCTGCTCGGTCGCCGCGACCAGCTCTTCGCTGTCCATGCTTTCGATCAGCGTCTCGCGCACCGCGTCGGAGACTTCGAGCAGGATCTCGCCGTCGCGCTCGGCCTTGACCAGATCCCAGACGATCAGGCGCTCGTCCGGCGGCAGCGCTTCAAGTACAAAGGCGACATCGGCCGGATGCAGCGCCTCCAGCCGCGAGCGCAGTTCGCCCAGGTACGCCTCAGGCGCAGCGCCGGACGCGCGCGCGGCCTCGCCGCCCGACTGCGCGTCCAGGTGCAGCCGCAGCAGCTCACGCAGGCGCGCCTGCAGGTCGTCGAGCTCTTGCCTGTGGCTGGTATCCGTCAAATTCTTCTCTTCCGGGATGGATATGCAGTGGCGCAACCGCAGCCGATTCTAGCAGCCGGGTTATGATTGCAGAACCGGAATCTGGAGTTTTTCACTCATGCTCGAGGCGCGCGCGCGCAGTCAAGCGCAGGCAAACGCAGGTCCGCTCGAAATCTGGGCTTGGGCAATGTATGACTTTGCCAATTCCGGCTACACCACCGTCGTGATCACGGCGATTTTCAACGCCTATTTCGTCGCCGTGGTGGCGGCCGGCGCGCCCTGGGCGACCTTCGCGTGGACTGCCGCACTGTCGCTTTCCTACGCGCTGGTGATCGTGACCGCGCCCGTGATTGGCGCCTACGCTGACCTGCGCGCGAACAAGAAGCGGCTGCTCGCCGTTTCCACCGCGGGATGCGCGCTCGCCACCGCCGCGCTGGCCCTGGCCGGCCCGGGCGACATGGTCATCGCGGTAGCCGGCGTGGTTCTGTCGAATTTCTTTTTTTGCACCGGCTGCGATCTGATCGCCGCATTCCTGCCGGAGCTCGCGCGCGGCAGGAACCTGGGCAAGGTGTCGGGATGGGGCTGGAGCCTGGGCTACGTCGGCGGATTACTGACCCTGGGCGTCTGCCTTGCTTACGTGTCCCGGGCGCAGGCGGCGGGACAGACGGCGGCGCAGTTCGTGCCTGTGACCATGCTCATCACCGCGGCGCTGTTCGCGGCGGCCAGCCTGCCCACGTTTGCGCTGCTGCGCGAGCGCGCCCTGCCGCAGCCGCGGCCGCCGGGAACATCCCTGGCCGCTGCGGCGTTCGTGCGGCTCGCCGGAACCCTGCGCCACGCCGCTGCCTATCAGGACCTGCGCCGCTTCCTCTGGTGCATCGTGTTCTATCAGGCGGGCGTGCAGACCGTCATCACCCTCGCCGCGATCTATGCGCAACAGGCGATGGGTTTCAATACCCGCGATACGCTGGTGCTGATACTCGTGGTCAACGTCACCGCCGCGCTGGGTGCGTTCTTCCTCGGCAACGTGCAGGACCGCATCGGCCACGTCCCCACCATCGCGCTCACGCTCGCCGGCTGGATCGCAACGGTGTTGATCGCCTGGGCGGCAGATACGCGGCCCCTGTTCTGGATCGCGGCCAACCTCGCCGGCCTGTGCCTGGGCGCATCCCAGTCCGCGGGGCGCGCGCTGGTGGGATACTTCAGTCCCAAGGACCGCCGCGCCGAGTTCTTCGGCCTGTGGGGGCTCGCGACCAACCTGTCCTCCATCCTCGGCCCCATCACCTATGGCGCGG
>JAAOZY010000021.1 GCA_012274205.1 Betaproteobacteria bacterium | reverse complement strand
TCGGCGCGGCGCTGGTGAACGGCGCGAAGAGCGTCCTCACGGTCGCGTTTCCCGAATACTGGCTGTTCTTTCTCGGCCTGCTGTTCATCCTGGTGACCCTGTTCCTGCCGCGCGGCGTGATCGGCCTGCTGAAGTTTTCGCGGGACAAGCGCGCATGAACGCCGCCATGGTCGACGCTGCGGACTCCTACGGCGGCGGCGCATCGGCCGGCGGGCGCGTGCTCGAGGCCGGGATCGACGTCTCGCACAAAACCATCCTCTATCTCGAGGACATCAGCGTCAGTTTCGACGGCTTCAAAGCGCTCAACAAGCTGTCCCTCGACATCGACGACGGCGAGCTGCGCTGCATCATCGGCCCCAACGGCGCGGGCAAGACCACCATGATGGACGTGATCACCGGCAAGACCCGGCCAGACAGCGGCACGGTGTTCTTCGGCCAGACCATCGATCTGACCAAGCTCACCGAAGCCGAGATCGCCCACGCCGGCATCGGCCGCAAGTTCCAGAAACCGACGGTGTTCGAGCAGCACAGCGTGTTCGAAAACCTGGAACTGGCGATAAAATGCGACAAGCGCGTGCGCGCCAGCCTCAGCGCGCGCCTCGATTCGGCGCAGCGCGACCGCATCGCGCAGACGCTGGAGCTGATCCACCTCGCCGCCGACGCCGACCGCGACGCCGGACTGCTCTCGCACGGCCAGAAGCAGTGGCTGGAAATCGGCATGCTGCTGATGCAGGAGCCGCGCGTGCTGCTGCTGGACGAGCCGGTGGCCGGAATGACCGACGAGGAGACCGAGCGCACCGGCGAGCTGTGCCGGACCCTCGCGGGCAAACACTCGGTCATCGTGGTCGAGCACGATATGGAATTCGTCGCCGGCATCGCGCGCAAGGTGACGGTGCTGCACGAAGGCAGCGTGCTTGCCGAGGGCAGCATGGAGCAGGTGCAGAACGACGCGCGCGTGATCGAAGTCTACCTGGGGCGCTGAGCATGCTCGCGATCAAGGACCTCAACCAGTACTACGGCGGCAGCCACACGCTGCGCGGCGTCAGCTTCGAGCTGCCCAAGGGCTGCACCACGCTGCTCGGACGCAACGGCGTGGGCAAGACCACCCTGCTCAAATGCCTGATGGGCCTGGTGCCGGTGAAATCGGGCACGCTCGCGCTCGACGGCGCGGACATCACCCGGCTCACGCCCTATGCGCGCGCACGCCTGGGCATAGGCTACGTGCCGCAGGGGCGCGAAATCTTCCCGCGCCTCACGGTCGAGGAGAACCTGCAGATGGGTCTGGCGACCAAGGGGCGCGGTGCCGCGATTCCGGCGCAGATTTTCGACATGTTCCCGGTGCTGAAAGACATGCTCGGCCGGCGCGGCGGCGACCTCTCCGGCGGGCAGCAGCAGCAGCTCGCCATCGGCCGCGCGCTGGCGATGAAACCCAAGCTGCTGATCCTGGACGAGCCCACCGAAGGCATCCAGCCCTCGATCATCAAGGACATCGAGCGCGTCATCCGCCTGCTCGCGCAGCAGGGCGAAATGGCGATCCTGCTGGTGGAGCAGTATTACGATTTCGCGCGCTCGCTCGCCGACCATTACGTGGTGATGTCGCGCGGCGAAGTGATCAAGAGCGGCGCGGGCGCGGACATGGAAAGGGACAACGTAAAGGCCTGCCTCGCGCTATAGTTTCGCAATGACAATCGCAGAAGCAGCGTGGCAGGCGCGGCTTGCGCTCGAATACAGCTACGCGCGCGGACGCACCACGCTCACCGGGCGCGAGCACAGCGGGCCGCTGCTGGTGCAGAAGGCGCTCTACCCGGAGGGTGATGCGGTATGCCACAGCATCGTCGTGCATCCGCCCGGCGGCATCGCCGGCGGCGACGCGCTGGAGCTGGCTTTGAGCCTCAATCCGGGTGCGGCCGCGCTGCTGACCACGCCGGGCGCCGGCAAGTGGTACAAGAGCGGCGGCACGGGGGCGAGCCTGGCGCAGCGTTTCGACATCGGTTCCGGCGCAGTGCTCGAGTGGCTGCCGCAGCCGGCCATCGTGTACAACGCGGCGCGCGCCGCAGTGAATACCGAAATCCGGCTGCATCAGGAGGCCCTGTACCTGGGCTGGGAGATCACCTGCATGGGTCGCAGCGCCTCGGGCGAGCGCTTCGGCGCGGGCGAACTGCGCCAGCGCACCGAGCTGTGGCAAAGCGGCCGGCGCCTGTGGACCGAATACGCCCGCCTCGCCGGCAGCGACCCGATGCTCGCATCGAGGGCGGGGCTGGACGGGTGCACGGTGAGCGCGACGCTGATCGCCGCCGGGCGCGAAGTCGGCAAGGACCTGCTGGCGCACTGCCGCGGCGTCGCGCCCGATGCGGGCGCGCACGCCGGCGTGACGCTGCTGCCGCGCGTGCTGCTGGCGCGCTATCTGGGCGCGAGCAGTGAAGCGGCGATGCACTATTTCACCGCGCTGTGGACGCTGCTGCGGCCGGCGCTCGCCGGACGCAGTGCGGTGCCGCCGCGCATCTGGGCAACCTAGAGAGGATTGGGATGGA
>JAAOZY010000130.1 GCA_012274205.1 Betaproteobacteria bacterium | reverse complement strand
GCGCTGGCCACGGTGACCAGCGCAGGCGCCGACACCGCGATCGAAATGAAACCCGCGCCTTCGACAATGCGCGAGGCGAACAGCATGCCGGCGCCGGTCGCGGCCGCGCCGAGCGCTCCTCCCAGCATCAGGGCGGCAAGTCCTGCGGCGCAGCAGCGCAGTGCACCGTAGCGGCTTGCGAGCGCGCCGAAAAACACCGCAGTGCTCACCGCCAGCGTATTGAAGGTCGAGTTGACCCAGCCTGCCGCGACCAGCGACAGGCCGAACTCCTGGCGCAGCAGGGGGATCGCCGGGGGCAGCTTGCCGACGCAGGCAGCTGCAACGATGCCCGTGGCGATGGCAGCCCAGACTGCTGGCCATTGCGTTCGTATCAGAACGATTCTCCGCTTGCACGCGGCGCGCGCGGCAGGCGGCGGTCCTCGATCAGCATGCGGGTGCAGTCCGCAGCCGGCAGCGGCCGGGCGAAGTGGTAGCCCTGAATTTCGTCGCAGCCGTGCGCGCCGAGAAAACGCAGCTGCTCCGCCGACTCGACGCCCTCGCCCACGACCTTGAGCCTGAGGCTGTGCGCCAGGTTGATGATGGTGAGCACGATGGTCGCATCGTCGGGATCGCTGGTGACATCGCGCACGAAGGCGCGGTCGATCTTGAGCGCGTCCAGGGGGAAGCGTTTGAGATAGGCAAGACTGGAGTAGCCGGTGCCGAAGTCGTCCACCGACAGGCGCAGGCCGTAGGCTTTCATCCGCTTCAGGGTGCGCACCGCGTCCTCGGCATCGTTCATCAGCAGCGATTCGGTAAGCTCGAACTCCAGCAGGGAAGGATCGGCGCCGGTGTCCCTGAGGATGTCGCCGATCGAGCTGTCGAGATCCTTCTGCTGGAACTGGCGCGCCGACAGGTTGATTGCGATCGGGCGCGGCGCAACGCCTGCGGCGCGCCAGCTGGCGAGCTGCTCGCATGCCGTTCGCACCACCCATTTGCCGACCGGCACGATCAGCCCGGTGTCTTCGAGAATGGAGATGAATTCGAGCGGCTGCACCAACCCGCGTTCGGGATGGCGCCAGCGCAGCAGCGCCTCGAAGCCGCTGATCGCTCCGCTGCGAAGGTCCGCCTTGGCCTGGTAGTGCAGCAGGAACTCCCCGCGCTCGAGCGCGCCGCGCAGCTGTGCTTCCAGGCGCATGCGCTTTTCCGCGCGCTCGTTCATTTGCGGCAGGTAGAACTGGTAGGCGTTGCGGCCGTGTTCCTTGGCGCGATACATGGCGATGTCGGCGTTTTTCAGCAGTGTATCGGCATCGGTGCCGTCGCCCGGATAGATCGCGACCCCCAGGCTCGCGGTGGCGTAGATCGCGTGCTCGGCCAGATCGAACGGGCGCGCCAGCGCTTCGACCACCTTTTGCGCCACCAGGCTGGCGTCGTCGGCCTTGCCCAGCGACGACAGCGCAATGGCGAATTCGTCCCCGCCCAGGCGGCCGACGCTGTCCCCGGCGCGCACGCTCTCGGTCAGCCGCTGCGCGACCAGGCGCAGCAGGCTGTCGCCGACGCTGTGGCCGTAGGTGTCGTTGACCGCCTTGAAGCGATCAAGGTCGACGAAAACGACGCCCGCGAGCCAGCCGTTGCGCTGCGCCTGCGTCAGCATCTGGGAAAGGCGATCGAGAAACAGGCTGCGGTTCGGCAGTCCGGTGACGCTGTCGAACTGCGCCAGATAGGCGAGTTTGTCCTCGACCGCCTTGCGCTCGACCGCGGTCTGAATGATGTTGGCAACGCTGCGCAGAAAGTCGATGCTGTCACTGCTGAAGCGGCGCGGTTCGCGCGCATACGCCCCCAGGATCCCGATCCGCCCGTCGGCAGCGCCGATCGGGACATCGATGCCGCTGCCGAGGGCGTGCGCGGCGAGCATCGCCGACGCGGCGAAACGGGATTCGCGCGCGAAATCCTCGACCACCACCGGCTCGCCGGCGTCGAGTACGTAGCGGTCCTGGGTGTTTGCATCGACCGCCTCGAACGTCCGCTCGATCCAGCCCGGCTCCCAGCCGCTGCCGGCCTTGAGCACCAGCGTGCGCCGGTCGGGCGTGAGCAGCAGGATCCTGCACCAGCCTGCGTCCACACCTTCGGTGACGACTGCGACCGCGCGCGCCAGCAGGTCGTCGAGGTGAGCGCTGGCCAGCGCCTGCTGGCCGAAGCTCGCAATCAGGCTTTGCTGCGCGCTGCGATGCCGTATGGTCTGCTCCGCGCGTTTGTGCGCGCTGATGTCGCGCACCACGGTGACGATCATCCAGCTGTCGCCCCAGCGCTGGGCGCTGCGCTCCAGCTCGACCCAGGCGTGCGCGCCGTTTTTGCGCGGACGCAGCAGCTCAAAGCGCTGGGTGCCGCTGCCGCTGGCGATGAACTCGTCGTAACTGCGCTCTAATTCCTCGCGCGATAGCGACAGCACCTCGTGCGGGCCGAGGGCGAGCACTTCCTCGCGCGTGCGCCCCTGCATGCGGCATGCCGCTTCGTTGACATCGATGAAGCGCATGCTCGAGCGGTCGACCAGATAAATGCCGTCTGCGGTGGCGTTCATCGCCGCGCGGAAAATGCGCAGCCCCTCGTCGCGGCGCTTGCGCTCGGTAACGTCCTTGCCGATGCCGCGATAACCGGCGAAGCGCCCGCTTTGGTCGAACACGGGTTCGCCGTTCATCTGCACGTAATATTTCGGGCCGCCGAGGTAGCTGCGGCCGATCTCGAAATCGCGGAACGGCCGCCTCGACGCCGTGATCACCTCCAGCGCCGCCAGTTCCATCTCGTCCCAGCGCACGCCCGGCGCACTGCGGCGCGTGTGTCCGAGGAAGATGCTCCCCCCGATATCCTCGTGCCCCAGGGTTTGCCGCGATATGCGCGTGAAACGCAGGTTTTCGTCCTGTTCCCAATACCAGTCGGACGATAGCTCGGTGAGCGCGCGATAGCGCGCTTCGCTGGTGCGCAGCGCCTCTTCCGCCTGCTTGCGCTGCAGGAACTGTCCGACCTGGCTGCCGATGACCTGCGCCGCCGCCAGCAGGCGCGTGTCGGGCTGGCGCACTTCGCGGCTGGCGAAGACCAGCACGCCGATCACCGTTCCATCCGAGAGCACGGGAAAAACGAACATGCCGCGCACGCTGGTCTCCTGCGCCAGCGCCTTTACCAGCACGCGCGGATCATTGACCAGATCCGCGGCCCACAGCGGTTCGGCCGACTGCCATGCCCGGCCCACCAATCCGGCGCCGCGCTTGAACACCATGTCGCGCGAACGCTCGGTGTAGCGCTCGAATTCGGTACCGGGAACGTTCCAGAACTCGCTGAAGCGCAGTACGTCCGCGGCCGTGTCGACGCGCCAGTAGGTGCCGCGCGCCCAGTCCTGCGTTTCGCACACGGTGCGGATCACCGCCTTCAGGCCGGCGCTTGCGCTGTCGGCATCGGCAAGCTGGCGCGCGACCGCATGCTCCAGGCGCAACAGCTGGTCCGCGCGCTTGCGTTCGGTGATGTCGCGCCAGATGCAATACAGCGCCTGGCGGCCGTGCAGGTCGATTGCCGCCAGGGTCACCTCGACCGGAAACGGCGTCCCGTCGCTGCGGCGGTGCACCCATTCGAAGCGGTGCACCCCCTGCCCCTCCGCGGTGCGCATGTGGCGCTCGGCCTTGAGGTAGGAGGACTCGCCGTCGGGCTGCAGTTCGGGCGAAATTTGGGACGGGTGCAGGCGCAGGAATTCGGCCTTGTCGGTATAGCCGATGGCGGCCCGGGCAGCCGCATTGGCTTCGACGAAATGATGGCCGTCGATGATCCAGGCCGGGTCGGGCGATTGTTCGAATACGCTGCGCAGGCCGGAGTCGCCCGTGTAGACGGGCGCTGCCGCGCCGGCGGGCGGCGCACCCGCGCCATGCGCATCGGCCTTGTACGCCGGTTTCTGCCCCGTTTCCTGCGGCCTGCGCTTCATCGCTTTGTTCCGAATACCCGCGTCACCAACGGCGTTGCGTCCCGGGTTGGCACCCGCCCACAGTACCAATGATACACACCGCCGCCGCGCCGGGCTCAAGGCGCCGCATATTGTCTTAGGTCAAATAGCCTGCTTTAGCCCGGGCTTAGACTGCCTGCAGCAGCGCAGCCGCGGCCCGGCTGCGCCCAGTACGCTGGCGCAGCCAACCGGAGGGATCGCCATGGCCATGATGAACGCACAACAGTACCGCGACAGCCTCGCGCGGCGCAAGCCGCTCAAGGTCTATCTGGACGGCAAGCTGCTCGCCAATCCGCTTGAGCATCCGTATATCCGGACCTCGATGAATACCGTGGCCCTGACCTACGAACTGGCGCATGACCCCGAGCACCGTCAGCTGATGACGGCGAAATCCGCGCTGACCGGTGCGACCGTCAACCGTTTCTGCCATCTGCACCAGAGCACTGAGGATCTGATCAACAAGGTGCGCATGCAGCGCCTGCTCGGGCAGCGCTGCGGCACCTGCTTCCAGCGCTGCGTCGGCCTGGATGCGCTGAACGCCGTGTTCGCCACCACCTTCGACATGGACCGCAAACTCGGCACGCAATACCACGCCCGCTTCAGGCAGTTCGCCCTTGCCATGGAGCAGAACGACTGGATCGTCGACGGTGCCATGACCGACGTCAAAGGCGATCGCGCGAAGCGCCCGGCGGAGCAGCAGGACAAGGATATGTACCTGCGCGTGGTCGAGCGGCGCCCGGGCGGCGTCCTCATCCGCGGCGCCAAGGCGCACCAGACCGGTTCGGTGAATTCGCACATGGTGCTGGTGATGCCGACCGTGTCGCTGAAGCCGGACGAGAAGGACTACGCCATCACCTGTGCACTGCCGTCGGACTCCGAAGGCATCACCTACATCTACGGGCGCCAGTCCTGCGACGAGCGCAAGCTCGGCGGCGGCGAAGCCTCCGACATCGATGCCGGCAGCCCGACCTACGGCGGCCAGGAAGCGCTGATGATCTTCGACGACGTGTTCGTGCCCGACGCCATGATCTTCATGAACGGCGAGACCGAGTTTGCCGCGCCGCTGGTGGACGTTTTCGCGAGTTACCACCGCCAGAGCTACGGCGGCTGCAAAGTCGGCAACGGCGACGTGGCCATAGGCGCTGCCGCGTCCATCGCCGAATACAACGGCGTGGCCAGGGCATCGCACATCAAGGATAAAATCGTCGAGATGAACCATCTCAACGAAACGCTGTTTGCCTGCGGCATCGCCTGCTCGGCCAATGGCAGGAAGCTGCCAGCTGGCAATTTCTTCGTCGACGCGCTGCTCGCCAACGTGTGCAAGCAGAACGTGACGCGCCTGCCCTATGAGATCGCGCGCATCCTGCAGGACATTGCCGGCGGCCTGATGGTGACGCTGCCCTCGGCGAAGGACTGGCTCAATCCGCAGACCGCGGGGATATTGAAGAAATACCTCGCCGGCGCGGCCGGCATGAGTACTTACGAGCGCATGCGCCTGCTGCGCCTGATCGAGAACCTCACCATGGGGCGCGGGGCGGTAGCTTATCTCACCGAGTCCATGCACGGCGCCGGCTCGCCGCAGGCGCAGCGCGTGCTCATCAGCCGCCTCGCCAACGTCGAGGAGAAGAAGGTGTACGCGAAGAGCCTCGCGCTCAACAACAGCGTCGAGACGGTGGAAGCCGCCATCCGCAGCGGGCTGGGCAAGCTGCGCGCGCCGAAAGCCGCGGATGCCGCCGCGCCGGTGAAGGCCTGAGCCTTATCCAAGATGCCATTTCAGAATTACTGAAATGGCCTCTGATCTAGGGGAGAATGAGGGGATGCGCCCCGAAGGAAGTCCCCACATGGGATATTCCCTCGTTTTGAAATGAACTCCAACTACAAAACAGGAAACGGACCATGTCAGATTTGAACGATCCGCGGGTGTTCTTTGCGGCCGAGCGCACGCTGCTCGCCTGGAACCGTACCTGCCTGACGCTGATGGCTTTCGGTTTCGCCGTGGAGCGCTTCGGCCTGTTTCTGCATATGATCGCCCCAGGCGGGATCACCCCCAGCGGCAAGCCCATTCCGGAAACGGGGATGTCGTTCTGGATCGGCCTGATATTCATATTGCTCGGCGCATCGCTGTCGGTGGCTGCCGCGCTGCAGTTCAGGACCGTCCTCAAAACGCTGAAGCCGATTGAAATCCCCGCGGGCTACTGGGTGAACATGTCGGTGTTCATGAACCTCACGGTAGCGGGTTTCGGTGCCGCGCTGCTGGCGTACTTGTTCCGGCAGGGGTATTGACGGGCGCAGGGCTGCGATCTTCGCCCTGCACCCGGCCAGCTAGCGCTGCTGCTTCAGATAGGCGAGCAATTCGGAAAGTTTGCGCCCGGCCTCGGCCTTGACCCGCTCGGGATCCTTGCCGCTCCAGTCGTAGAAGCCCTTGCCGGTCTTGATGCCGAGGTGTCCGGCCTCGTACAGGTCCTGCAGCGCGCGCCGCGGCTGGTCGCCGTGGTGCAGCACCGGCACCAGTGCGCGCTGCGCCAGGGCGTGGGTGTCGAGACCGCTGATATCCTTCTGTTCGATCAGCCCGGTGATGCACATGCGCGGCGCCAGCATGTCGCGCGCGCAGCGGTCGATTTCCTCGGCGCTGGCCACGCCTGCGTCGATCAGGTAGTAGGCCTCGTGCAGGATGGCGTGCTGCAGCCGGTTGATCAGCAGGCCGGGCAGCGCGCGCTTCAGCCGCACGTAGTTTCGGCCGGCCGCCTCGAGCAGGCGCACGGCCGTGTCCACCGCCGCGGGATCGCTTGCCCGGATCGGGGCGACCTCGACCATGGTGTTGACGTCCGCCGGCATGAAGTAATGCATGCCGATAAAGCGCCCGGGGTACTTGAGCGGCTGCGCCAGTGCCTCCAGGTCGATGCCCGAGGTGTTGGACGCGAGCACCGGCGCACCGGCGTAGGCGGACTCGATCGCTGCGTAGCACGCGAATTTCGGCGCCAGTTCCTCGGGCACCGATTCGATGATCAAGGTCGGCGCCTGCGGCGGCAGCCGGTCGACTAGCGCGACACGCGCGTCGACGCCGGTGACCTTGGACGCGTTGCGCGAGTATATGGCGCTGGAAATGCCGGCGGCGGCAAAGCTCCTGGCAATGCCGCGGCCCATGACGCCGGAGCCGATCACCAGGATTTCAGGCCGGCTCATTCTTTACAAAGCCCGGTTTGATGAACACCTGGCTGGCAAGCACCAGCGCCAGCAGCGCGAGACCGATGAGATCGGTGATCCAGCCCGGCTTGATCAGCAGGAATGCCGCGGCCACGAGCAGCACCCGCTCCCACCACAGCGTCGCGCGCAGCAAATAGCCGAACAGGCCGGCGGCGAGCAGGATAGTGCCGATGGTGGCGGTGACGAACGAGGAGACGATGGTCTGCCAGTCGCCGATCATCAGCAGCGAAGGCTCGTAGATGAACATGAACGGCACGATGAAGCCGGCGGAGCCGATGCGCACCGCCTCCAGGCCCGCCTTCCACAGATCGGTCTTGGCCAGGCTGGCCGCTGCGAACACCGCAAGCGCCACTGGCGGCGTGATCGCCGAAAGGATGGCGAAGTAGAACGCGAACATGTGCGCGGCCGGGGCGATCGCGCCGAGCTTCACCAGCGCCGGCACCAGCAGCGCGACCATGACGATGTAGGCGGGGGTGGTCGGCATGCCCATGCCGAGCACGATGCCCGCAATTGCGGTGAGCACCAGTGCCAGCAGCAGCATGTTCTGCGCCAGCGCCAGCACCAGCTGGGTGAAGCTGATGCCCATGCCGGTGATGGTGACGCAGCCGATCACGATGCCGGCGCAGGCGCAGGCCATCGCCACAGACAGCGTGTTGCGCGCCCCCTCCTCGAGCGCTTCGAGCACGGATTTCCAGGTGATCGCCTCGCGCGTGAGTTTGCGCATCAAGGCCATCGGCAGGCAGGCGAGAGTGCCGACGAGCGCGCACAGCGGTGCGCTGTAGCCCTCGATCAGGCCGACGAAAACGATGAATATCGGCACGAACAGATGGCCGCGCGCGCGCATCACTGCCCCCAGGCGCGGCAGTTCGGACTTGGGCACGCCCAGCAGGCCGACGCGCTTGGCTTCGAAATGCACGGCGAAGAACACCGCGACGTAGTACAGGAACGCCGGGATCGCCGCCCATAGCGTGACCTGGAAGTAGCTTACCCCCTGGAACTCGGCCATCACGAACGCGGCGGCGCCCATCACCGGCGGCATGATCTGCCCGCCGGTGGAGGCGACCGCCTCGACCGCCGCAGCGAAGGGGGGCCGGAAGCCGGTGCGTTTCATCAGCGGGATGGTCATCGGCCCGTCCACCATCACGTTCGCCACCGCGCTGCCCGATACGGTGCCGAACAGGCTGGAACTGATCACCGAGACCTTGCCCGGTCCGCCGGCGGTGTGGCCGGTGATGGCGAGGGCGAAGTCCATGAACAGCTTGCCGGTGCCGCTTTTTTCCATGAACGCGCCGAACAGCACGAACAGCATCACATAGGAGGCCGATACGCCCAGCGTCGAGCCGAAAATACCCTCGGTGGAGAGATACAGTTGCTCCATCAGCACCGGCAGCTTCACCTGGGTGAGCAGCGCCGCGTAGGCGAGGAATGCAAATGCGGTGATCGGCAGCGCCCAGCCGAGCACGCGCCGCGTCGCCTCGAGGATGATCAGCACGGCGATCACCGCGTCGATCTTGTCGATGACGGTCAGATCGTCGATATAGATGATGCGATTGATGATGTAGTCGTAGTTGAGGAAGATGTGCAGGATGAACGCCCACGAGCCGATCAGCAGGACCGCGTCGAGCGCGCGCCAGCCCGAGCCGCCGCGGGGCTTGAGCGGATACAGCAGGAACACCAGCGTCAGCGCGAACAGCAAATGGGTGCCGCGGAAGATCAACTCTTCCGGCGGGCCGAAGGCGGCGACGTACATGTGGTACAGCGACATCGCCACGGCGATCGTCGACACGGCCCACTTGAGCCACCTGGTTTCGGGCGCGGTTGCGGGGACCTCGTCGGAGATGACAGGCAGTACTTCGGACATGTGAGGGCTCCTCGATGCGCTACCGACTTCGGACGCAAAAGCGGGGCGGCCTCCGCCGCCCCGCCACTATGCTGCGGGATGCAATGCGCGCGAGTTCAGATAGCTCCCACTTCCTTGTAGAACTTGGCCGCGCCCTTGTGCAAAGGCACGCCGACGTCCTCGGCCATGATTTTCGGCGTCAGTCCCGCAATCGCCTTGTTCGAGGCCGACATGTCGGCCACGTTGGCGGCCATCGCCTTCACCATCTTGTAGACCATATCCTCGGGCAGATCGCAGGCGGCGATGATGTGCGTGGCGTAGCCGATCACATCGACGTCCTTGTCCTGCTTCGGATAGGTGCCGGCCTTGATCGTGAGCTTGGAGTACCCCGGGTTGATCTTCTTCATCTCAGCCAGGGTCTTGGCGTCGATGCCGATCAGTTTGATGTCACGCGCGCTGGCCAGGTCCATAACCGATGAAGCGGGTACCGTCGTGCCCAGCGTGAAGATCTGGGCGTGGCCGTCCTTCACCAGCGAAACGGCATCGGTGTAGGAAGCGAGGAAGTTTACTTTCGCCAGCGACTTGTAGCTCATGCCGTTGACCTGCAATATGTGCTCGTTGATGATCTCCGAAGAATTGCCCTTCGGCTGGGTCACCATCACCTTGCTTTTCATGTCGGCGACGCTGTTGATGCCCGCATCGGCCGGCACCACCATTTGGTAATACTGCGGGTACAGGTTCGCCACCTGGCAGACCTTGGTTACCTTCTTCGGGTACGGCGGCCGCCCGGCCAACCCGTCTACCGTCGTGATGGTGTTGCCGAAGCCGATCTGCGCCTTGCCCTCATCCACGCCGCGCACGTTGGCGATGCCGGCGCCGGGCTGCATCTGCACCTGCAGGCCGGGAATCGCCTTCTCCCACATGCCTTTGAGGGAGCCGCCCAGCGGCACCCATACCCCGCCCTGGGGGCCGGTCATCAGGGTCACTTGCTGCGCGGATGCCGCGACAGGGGTGAGCAACGCCGCGGCAAGCGCCATTGCCGGAACGGCGGATTTCAGGATTGATGTTGATTGCATGCTCTGCTCCTTGTTAAGAAACTTAAATTGATGCCGGTCTGGTGCCGGCTGACGGAAAATGATACTACGACACGCGTGTCTGGACCTTGATTATTCCCTCCCGCGGCGGTTCAGATTACCGGCGTCAGCGCCGGCCTGCCGGCGAAATGCGCGCGCAGGTTGTCGATGGCAAGATCGCCCATGGCCTTGCGCGTCTCGTGCGTGGAACTGCCGACGTGCGGCTGCAGCAGCACCTGGTCCATCGCGAACAGTTCCTCGGGTACGCGGGGTTCGCCTTCAAATACATCCAGTCCTGCGGCGCCGAGGCTGCCGTCGGCAAGCGCCTTGACCAGCGCCGCTTGGTCCACCACCGAGCCGCGGGCGACATTGATCAGCGTGCCCTCGGGGCCGAGCGCAGCCAGCACTTCTGCATTGACTATGTGGTGCGTCGCGGGTCCGCCGGGGCAAATTACCATGAGTACATCGCAGTCGCGCGCCATGTCGACCAGTTCAGGGTAGTACTTGTAGCCGGCGTCGGCCTGCGCTTTGCGCCCGTGGTACACGATGTGCATGCCGAAGGCTTCGGCGCGCCTGGCGATGGCCTTGCCTATCCTGCCGTAGCCGAGTATGCCCATGGTCTTGCCGCCCACCTTGTGCCCGAGCGCAAACGCGCCATTGCGCCAGGCGCCGGCGCGAACGAAACGATCGCCCAGACTGATGCGCCGCAGGCTTGCGACGGTCAGGCCCATGGCGAGGTCGGAGACGCATTCGTTGAGTACATCGGGCGTATTGGTGACGATCAGGCCACGTTGCCTGGCCGCGTTCAGGTCGATCGCATCGACGCCAACACCGACGTTGGCGATGATCTCGAGCTTGGGCAGCGTGTCCATCAGCCTGGCGTCCGCGCCGTAGGGGCCGAAGCTCTGGATGCCGCGGATGCGCTCGCAAACCTGGCCGAGCAGCGCCTGTTTGTCCTCCGCCTGCCACAACACATGGACCGTAAATTCGCGCTGCATTGCTTCCAGGGACGCAGGATATATCGGGCCAACGGATAGAATTTCGACTTGTTTCATGACTTGAACTTGGCGCAGAGCTTTTCGGATTCGCGCGCGAGCAGGCCGACGTCGGCGCCGACGGCGACGAACAGGCAGCCCAGCTCGAGGTAGCGGCGCGCATCGGCTTCCACCGGCGCGAGTATGCCCGGCGCCTTGCCCGCCTTGCGGATGCGTTTGATCGCGTCGTCGATCGCCGCCTGCACTTCGGGGTGGGGGATATTGCCCAGATGGCCGAGGCCGGCGGACAAGTCGGCGGGGCCGATGAACACGCCGTCCACGCCCTCCGTTGCGGCGATCGCCTCCAGATTGTCCAGGCCGAGGCGGGTTTCCACCTGCAGCAGCACGCACAACTCCTCGTCCGCGCGCTTGAAGTAATCCTTGACCCGTCCGAAGCGCGTTGCGCGCGTGGTGCCGGCCACGCCGCGCACGCCGCGCGGCGGATAGCGCGTATAGGCCACGGCGGCGGCGGCCTCCTCCGGCGTCTGCACATAGGGGATCAGCAGCGTCTGCACGCCCGCGTCGAGAAAGCGCTTGATCAGCACCATGTCGTTCCACGCCGGGCGCACGATGGTGGTGGTCGGGTAGGCCGATGCCGCCTGCAGCTGGGTCACCACGTTTTCCAGGTCGTTGGGCGAATGCTCGGTGTCGAGCAGCAGCCAGTCGAATCCGGAACCGGCGATGACTTCCACGCTGTAATGCGATGACAGGCTGGACCACAGCCCGATCTGCGGCTTGCCTGCTTTCATGCCGCGCTTGAATTGATTGACTGGCAGTTCCATGCGCTCTCCGGGGGTGACGGTTTCAGGCAGATTGGTTCAGAATTCGCAGCCGTTGCGCCGCAGCAGTTCGTCCACCCAGCGGCGGTCGGCCTTGCCGGCGGCGATGGCTTTGAGGGTGGCGCTTTCCTTGGCCAGCTGCGCCTTTGCCAGCGCCAGGACTTCCGCGGCATGCTCCTGCGGCACGGCGACCACGCCGTCCTCGTCGCCGACGACAATGTCGCCCGGATGCACCACCATGCCGTCGATCGCGATCGGCGCGTTGATCTCGCCCGGCCCGTTCTTGTATGGCCCGCGGTGGGTGACGCCGCAGGCATAGACCGGAAAGCGCCTGGCGCCGATCTCGGCCGAATCGCGGATCGCGCCGTAGATGACGAAGCCGGCGACGCCGCGCTTCTCGGCGAGGCTGGACATGATGTCGCCGATGATGGCCTGCGTCACGACGCCGCCGGCATCGACGACAATGACGTCACCCGGCGCGGCGATGTCGATCGCCTTGTGCACCATGAGGTTGTCGCCGGGCGCGACCTTCACCGTCAGCGCCGGGCCGCAGAGCTTGCCGCCGCGGTGCATGGGCTGCAGCACGGAGCCGCCCGCGACCAGGCGGTTCATGTTGTCCGACAGATGCGCGGTGACCATCTCCCGGAGCGCCTTGATGAGTTTCTTGGACGGACGCGCCGGCATGGGCAGGATGCGAAAGCCGATATTGGGCATGCAATTTCTCCGGTCGAAAATCGAAGGTCAAAAAGGGAAGCCGCGGCGCTGGTTCGCGCCCGCGCTACAGCGGCGAGAACGAAGTCGAGCGCAGGATGCGGTTTTCCATGTGCAGCATGTAGCCTGATTCGGCGTTCAACTTGAGATAGGCCTGCCATTGCGGGTCCTGCTGCAGCGCGTCGCGCTTGGTTTCGCGCTCGGCCTGGTCGGCGTAGGCCCAGAGGTGCACCACCTGGTTCAGCGGGCCGACCTCGGTGGTGGTGAACACCACCGGCTTTCCCAGGTAGCGCCGCTGCAGCGGATAGGCGTGTTGCTCGTACATCGCGAGCCATGCGTTCTGCATGCCGGGCTTGAAGGTGTAGATGCGCAGATCGAAGATCATGGGGTACCTGGGTGCGGGCGATGGAATTCTGGCGTGGCAGATGCGCTGATCCTGCGAAAAATACCGGGGATGTTCCGAGCTGCCACGCATGATACCAGCCATTGAGCGGGCCGGCGCGCGGGCTGCCCGTTCCGCTTCGCCGGCGTCCAATCCGGATAGAATTGCGCTCGAAGCAGTCCGCGATCACACATTCAACCTGAGGAAGCGAAAATCATGTTATCCAAGGCCGACCGCAGCAAGGCAGCGCGAATCCTGCTCGACGCGGAACAGCAGCGCAAGCCCGCGCTGCAGCTGTCCAAAACCTTTCCCGGCATCACCATCGAGGATGCCTACGCGATTCAAAGCGAGGTGACCAGACTCAAAGTCGCCGCCGGACACAGGGTTCGCGGGCACAAAGTCGGACTCACGTCCAAGGCGATGCAGCAGTCCTCGCAGATCGACGAGCCGGACTACGGCCACCTGATGGACTACATGTTCATTGCCGACGGCGCGAAAATTCCGTTCGAGCGTTTCATCGTGCCGCGCGTCGAAATCGAGCTCGCCTTCGTGCTGGGCAAGCCGTTAAAGGGGCCGGGCGTGGGACTGGTGGACGTGCTGCGCGCGACCGAATACGTGGTGCCCGCGATCGAAATCATCGACGCGCGCGTGCAGAATCCGCGCAAGATCTTCGACACCGTCTCCGACAACGGCGCCGCCGCCGGCATCGTCATGGGCGGGCGTCCCGTGGGGCCGATGGACGTGGACCTGCGCTGGGTCGGCGGGCTGTTGTCGCGGAATTCGGAAATCGAGGAAACCGGGGTGGCCGCGGGCGTGCTCGGCCATCCGGCCATGGGCATAGCCTGGCTCGCCAACAAAGTGGGCAGTTTCGGCACCACGCTGGAGCCGGGCCATGTGGTGCTCGCCGGATCGTTCACGCGGCCGGTGTGGGCGGCGAAAGGCGACACCCTGCGCGCCGATTTCGGGCCGCTGGGTTCGATTTCGGTCCAGTTCGTTTAGGCAAACGCCGGCGGGCCCCGCGCAATGATTCAATTCCATAGTTTCCAGAGCCGCATTGCCTTCTTCTTCGTCGGCCTGATATTGCTGGTGCAGGGCCTGGTATTTTTCTCCGTGGACGCAATCAATACGCGTCATGCGCGGGCGCAGATCGAGCAGGCGCTGGCCGCGGGCGCCGGCAATTTCCGCCGCATGATGGACCTGCGCACCGTTCAATTGCTCGAGTCGGTGCGCATCCTTTCGTCTGATTTCGCCTTCAAGACCGCGTTTGCGACGGGAGACGAGGTAACCGTTCGTTCTGCGCTCGCAAACCAGGGTGGCCGCGTTGGCGCGGACATCATGATCCTGGTTTCACTGGACCGCAGCGTGTTGGTCGATACGCATCCGATGCGCGGCGCCTATCCCGCGGGCCTGGGACAACTGGTGCGAGAGGCCGAGCAGCACCACCAGGCCTCCGCAGTGGTCATACTCGATGGCAGACCGCACCAGTTGATCGTTTCTCCAGTGCTCGGTCCCGATCCGATCGCGTGGCTGGTTGCGGGATTCGTGCTGGACGACCGGCTCGCGCAGTCGATGCAACAGCTTCTGAAGCTCGATGTGTCGTTCTACGATGTCGGATCGCACGGACCCGCGCTGGTTGCGTCGTCGCTCCCGCCCGAGGCGCGGACCAGGCTGGCGCAATTCCTCCCCGCAACCATTGAGAAGGAGCGCGTGGTGGCAAGTGATATCGACGGCAGCGAGGTGCTCAATTTTGCGACGCGCATCGGTTCGCAGGGCGGGGACAGCGTGTACGTGTTGCTGCAGCGCTCGGTCGATGAGGAATTGAAACCGTTCCAGGAGGTCCGAAATATCGTCCTGTGGCTGTCTATCGGCGGGCTCGTTCTTTCGCTGATCGGGGCGTTTTTCGTTGCGCGAACCGTGACGCGGCCGGTGCACGCACTGGTCGACGCCGCGCGGGGCGTGGAGCGGGGCGATTACACCCACGCGGTGCAGGTTCGCCAGCAGGACGAGATCGGGGAACTGGCTGCAGCGTTCAATCGCATGCTCAAGGGTCTGGCCGAGCGCGACAAAGTTCGCGATTTGTTCGGCAGGTTTGTTCCGCGGGCTGTGGCCGAGCAGGCGATCGCCGGGAGCGCGGTCCTGGGAGGCGAGGATCGCCAGGTCACCGTGTTGTTTTCCGACCTGCGCAACTTTACCTCCTTTTCCGAGCGCCGATCGCCGCAGGAGGTTGTTTCGCTGCTCAACACCTACTTCACGCGAATGAGCGAGGTGATCGAAGCGAACCACGGGATGGTCGACAAGTTTCTCGGCGACGGGGTGATGGCGATCTTCGGCGCACCGGCGGCAAGCGAGGATGACGCCGGGAACGCGCTGCAGGCGGCGCTGGATATGAGAGCTGCCCTGGAGCAGCTCAATGATGTGTTTGCCGAGCAGGGGCTTCCCCGGCTCGATATCGGCATAGGCATCAACACCGGGGTAATGGTGGCGGGCAACATGGGCAGCCCGAGCCGCTACAACTACACGGTCATTGGCGACGGGGTCAATCTGGCGGCGCGGATCGAAGGCCTGACCAAGCGCAAGGAATATCACGCACGAATTATCGCGACGGACGCAACCGTGCGCACCGCCAAGCGCAGCTTCAACACGCGATCCCTCGGCCTGGTCGAGATTCGCGGGAGGCAGGAGCAGGTCATGCTGCACGCGATCGTCGAGGCTGAATCCGCAAGTGCCGGCGAGGAGCCGGCTGCGGAAAGCGAGTTCCACTCCGGCTAGAACGCCGCGGGACGGATCTCCCTCTCGCGTCGCTTGCGCGGGGCAACGCCGATCAATCGGCTACAATATGGGCGTGTGTTTTTGATCGGCGCTTACCGCCATGCAGCGGGGGCGTCAGGAGTAGCTGCCAAATGTGGCGCAACAGCGGCTTGGCCGCAATACTGCTCGGCCTGTGCGCGAATCTTTGTGCCGCCGAGCTGACTATCCGCCTGAGCAACGCGGCCGGGGCGGCGCTTGCTGACGCGGTGGTATTCGATCCCGGGGCGACGGCCGCCAGGGGCTCCGCTGCCCCCAGGAAGCGCGAAACCATCGTCCAGCGCAACCGGCTCTTCGATCCGTTCGTCACCGTCGTGGAAAAGGGCGCGGCGATTTCCTTTCCGAACGAGGACCCGATGCTGCATCACGTCTACTCGTTCTCGCCGGCCAAGCGCTTCGAGATCAAACTATACAAAGGCACGCCGGCCGCGCCGATCGTGTTCGACAAGGCCGGGGTGGTCGCGCTGGGATGCAATGTTCACGATTGGATGCTGGCGTATATCCTGGTGACTGAAACGCCGGTTTTCGGGAAGAGCGGAACGGACGGTGTCGTGCACCTGTCCTCGCTTGCCGCCGGGACACATGAATTGATGGTGTGGTATCCGGGCATGCGCGAGCCGATGCCGCTGCAAAGCGTCGCACTTGGCGCCAATGAATCCAGGACCATCGATCACCGCCTGCCGGTGGCGATCAGGACGCAGCCGAAGGCGCCGCCGCTGGATCCCATGCGTTATTCGCTGTTCAAGGGACAGGAGTGGCCCGGGGATGCGCAAATCTGCACTGCGGCGGGAACCTAGATTACCCATGAAGCATTCGACCCGCCCGGCGGCGACACAACGCAGACTGGTGGCGGCCTTGGCCGGCGTCGTGATCGGCTCCGGTCCCGGTGTCGGTCTGTGCCAGACGGGCGGCGAATCAACTGTCGTTGCGCCCGCAGCACAAATCGGCGCGTTGGCGGAGCAGGACCAGCCGGCGGGGATGCAGCCCCGGACCGACGGCGGCGCAGGCTTGCCGGGACGCGCGCTCCTTCAGCTGCGTCCGCGCTATTCCTATGTCGATCAATCCAGCAAAGCGGAACCGGCGCGGGCCGTGAACATGCGCATGCTGCTCGGGTACCAGACTGCGCCGATCGGCGACTTCGCATTCGCCGCTCAACTGGTCGACGTCAGCTGGCTGGAGCCGAAGCGGGCCTCGAACACGCCGGGAGATTTTCTCTCCGAGTATCCGCTGGTTGGCGACCCCGACAAGTCCGATGTCAATCTGCTTTACGCCGACTATCTCGGCGTAGGGGATCTGCGGATTCGACTGGGCCGGCAGATGATCAAGCTCGACAACGAGCGCTTTGTCGGCAGCGCGGACGTGCGCCAGATGCCGCAGGTATTCGACGCCATTTCGGCGCGCTACACCGGCATTCCCGACACCGAGATCAACGCGGTGCAGGCGTGGCACGTGCGAACGTATTTCGGGAACCGGTTTCAGACGCGCACGACTTTGCTCAATGCCCGTGTTTTGAGCGGGTTCGGGTTGAGCGCCGGGGTGTATGGATATTTCCAGGACCAGCCGCAAATCAACAACGGCACCGGACTCGCGGACAACTCGAATCGCATCCTGGGCGCGCGCCTGGAAGGAAACACGCCAGCGGCGAACGGATTGAGCTGGTACTACACGGCGGAGGCCGCGCAGCAGCGTCCCTATGCCGGCGGAGATCAGCGTATTCGCGCCTCCTATCAACGCCTGGCCCTGGGGCCGAGCTGGCGCGGCTACAGCACGCAGCTCAATTACGAGCGCCTGGGCAGCAACCAGGGCCTCTATGGGTTCCAGACGCCGCTGTCGTACAACAATTTTCAGGGATGGGCCTACAGCTTCTTCACCACTCCCGCCGTGGGCGTGCGCGACCTCAATGCGTCGCTTGGAGCCGTGTTCGGCCGGCTGGACCTGAAGCTGAAGCATCACCGGTTCAAAGCGGATTTTGGCGGGGCCGCGCTGGGTACCGAGTGGGATTTCGCGCTCGCTTATCGCATCAACGAATCCATGTCGATTGCGGCGGTGTTCGGTCAGTTTCGCTCAGAACCTGCGTCGGTACGTCCCACCGGGCCCCGGGCGGCGTTCGGCCAGATGCCGGCACCTTCCGCAGACCGGTATTATCTCAGCCTGCAGTACGACTACTGAGCGGCCTCAACCAGGCCTGCCGTGCGCACGCGGCCGCGACAGGATGGGCCGGTGGGCGAGGGTGAAGACGCCGGACGCTGCGGATGCGTTCAGCGGCGTTCGCTCAGAACACGCCGGGGATGAATCGGCGCACGCGCCTGGCGTAGGCGGCGTAGCCGGGAAACAGCGCGCGCAAGCCGCGCTCTTCCAGCAGCGCCTTGGCGAGCAGCACCAACGCGAGCGCGACCCAGCAGGCGATTTTCCACAGGTCGCGATAGGCCAGCACCTCGGCGGCCGCGAACAGCAGCACGGCGGAATACATGGGGTTGCGCATATACCGGTACGGACCGCCGGTGACCAGTTGTGCAGAAGCCTTCGGTTCGGGGCGGATATTGAAATTGCCGGGACGGTTGTGGAGGAGCGTCCACAGGCCGAGAACCACCGCGCAGCCGAGCAGCGCGAGCGCCGGCAGCGACCACGCCTGCGGCGTGAACGGCCAGATCAGCCAGCCGATCAGCGCAAACTGCGCAGCGACCAGCAAGCGCCCGGCGAGGGCATATCGATTCATGGCGGATCGCCTCGCACGCGTTGGAACGAAGCACGTAGAATACCGGACTCGAAGCAGTCCATCTCAGTCCCGCAGCGAAAGCACTCATGGCCCAATACGTCTACACCATGCGCCGGGTCGGCAGAGTCGTGCCGCCCAAGCGCTACATCCTCAAGAACATCTCGCTCAATTTCTTCGCCGGCGCCAAGATCGGCGTGCTCGGGCTGAACGGCTCGGGCAAGTCGACCCTGCTCAATATCATGGCGGGCGTGGACAAGGACTACGACGGCGAGGTCGTCGCCAAGCCGAATATGCGCATTGGCTATCTGCCGCAGGAGCCACAGCTCGATCCGGACATGAGCGTGCGCGAGGCGGTGGAACAGGGATTGGGCGAGGTGTTCGGCGCGAAGAAGCGCCTGGACGAGGTGTACGCCGCCTACGCCGAACCGGACGCCGATTTCGACAAGCTTGCGACGGAGCAGGCCGAGCTCGAAGCGGTGATCGCAGCTTCCGCCGGGGACAAGGTCGAGCACCAGCTCGAAATCGCCGCCGACGCGCTGCGCCTGCCGCCCTGGGATGCGAAGATCGGCCCGCTCTCGGGCGGCGAGAAGCGCCGCGTGTCGCTGTGCCGGCTGCTCCTGTCCAAGCCCGACCTGCTGCTGCTCGACGAACCGACCAACCACCTTGATGCCGAGAGCGTCGAGTGGCTGGAACAGTTCCTGCAGAAATTTCCCGGCACGGTGGTCGCGGTGACCCACGACCGCTACTTCCTCGATAACGCCGCGCAGTGGATCCTCGAGCTCGACCGCGGCTACGGCATTCCCTGGGAGGGCAACTACAGTTCGTGGCTGGCGCAAAAGGAAGCGCGCCTTGCGCAGGAAGAATCGACCGAATCCGCGCGCCAGAAGACCATCAAGCGCGAACTGGAATGGGTGCGCCAGAACCCGAAGGCGCGCCAGGCGAAGAGCAAGGCGCGCCTGGCGCGATTCGACGAGCTGTCCTCCTACGACTACCAGAAGCGCAACGAGACGCAGGAGATTTTCATTCCCGTGGCCGACCGCCTGGGCGACGCCGTGATCGAGTTCAAGAACGTGAGCAAGGGCTACGGCGAACGCCTGCTGATCGACGAGCTTTCATTTCAGGTGCCGGCGGGCGCGATCGTCGGCATCATCGGCCCCAACGGCGCCGGCAAGTCGACGCTGTTTCGCATGATCACGGGCCAGGAAAAACCGGACAAGGGCGAAATCGCCGTCGGCCCGACGGTGAAGCTGGCCTACGTCGACCAGTCGCGCGACGCGCTCGAGGGCGAGCGGACGGTGTTCGACTACGTCGCCGGCGGCGCCGACATGCTCAATGTCGGCAAGTTCGAGATGCCCTCGCGCGCCTATCTCGGGCGCTTCAACTTCAAGGGCACCGACCAGGGCAAGAAGGTCGGCAACCTGTCCGGCGGCGAGCGCGGGCGGCTGCACATGGCGAAGACGCTGATCGCCGGCGGCAACGTGCTGCTGCTGGACGAGCCGTCCAACGACCTTGACGTGGAGACCCTGCGCGCGCTGGAGGATGCGCTGCTGGAATTCGCCGGCAGCGTGCTCGTGATTTCCCACGACCGCTGGTTCCTCGACCGCATTGCCACCCACATCCTCGCCTTCGAGGGCGACTCGAAGGCGAGCTTCTTCAGCGGCAATTACCACGAATATGAGGCGGACAAGATCGCCCGGCTGGGCGAGGAAGCGGCCAAGCCCAGGCGTATACGCTATAAGCCGCTGAAATAGGGCGTGCCTGTGCGCGTCAGAGTCTGTTGCATCATGAGGGGATACGCCCCGAAGGAAGTCCCCTTGGGGGACCTCCCCTCATACTCCCCTATATCAGCCGTTGCAAAATTTCATTTCGCAACGGATTCCTAGCCGGCGGTCGGGGTCAGGTGTACCGCGAAGCCGATGATTTTTGCGGAACCGCCGGACAAGGGCCGTCCCAGCACGATTGCGCCCGAACCGCGCAGCAGGGTTTCGTTGCCGACCAGGCGCACGCCCTCGCCGCCGCTGAAATGCACGTAGGTTCCATTGGCGCTGTGGTCCGAGACGAAGAATTTCCCCAGCTGATATTCCACCGTTGCATGCAGGGCGGAGGCCAGGTCGTCCCGCACCACGATGGAGCAGCCTGCGCCGGAGCCGAGGGTCGCCGTGGTATTGCGCTCGCTCAGCGTGACCTGATGATCGCCATGGCGCAGGACGAGCTGCTCCTCCAGGCCCTCGGGCTTGCGGTCGGCCGGGTTGCCGATGCGCGTGTCCGAACCGGCTTCCGCACGCCATGCAATCTGGAACAGATCGAGCTGCGCCTGCCTGCCCTTGATGCTCGCCCTGCGGACATGCTGCGCCCGGTCGCGCAGCTGCGCCGACAGCGCGTCGACCGCGGAGTGCGTCGCGAGAATCTGGCGCGCGCGCGCAACTTCGGTAATCCGCGCCGCCACGTTGACCACGTCGCCGTGCACGTCCTTGCCTTCGCGCAGCACCTCGCCGTAGCTGAATCCGACGCGCACATACGTCGGCGTCTCGCCGCCGGGCCGCCCGCGTTCCACCGCTTCCTGCATATTGCAGGCGGCGCGCAATGCGGCATCCGCGCTGGGAAAGGTGCACATGATCTCGTCGCCTATGGTCTTGATCAGCGTGCCCCGGTGCGCATTGAGGGTGTCGGTCATCAGCGCAAGGCAGCGCACCACCATGTGGCGCGCGCGGCTGTTCCCCAGGGCTTCATACAACCTGGTGCTGCCGCTGATGTCGGCGAACAGTATCGCGAGCGTTGCTGATTGGCGTGACATTTTTCCCAATGGCCGAGCGTTTTTTTGCTGCAGTCGACTCGCCCGTCGATGCTAACATGCGGCGTTCGCGCGACATGGCGCAGCTGGCGCCGCGCGGGAATATACGAGAATAACCGGCATCAGTCCACGCCCGCCGCAGCGCCGCCCGAAGCCGGCGGGGATATTTCCGCCAGCTGTTCCAGGCGCTCAGCAGCCGCCGAGGCGGCGCCCGGAGATGCGGTTGCTCAGCTCGGTTTTTTCGCCGCCGACATTGGCGCTTGCGGAGACGGTGCCGTTCATCGTATCGGCCGAAAACGTCACTTCACCGTGCGAGCGTATGCCGAAGCTGCCCGTGCACTGCATCGTGAAGCGGAAGGTGTTGCCCGAATACGACTTGTCCGAATAGCTGCAGCCGCTGGCGCCCGGATTGCCGAGCCCGCCCAGGAGCGCGCTCGGGTCTTTCGCGTCGGCCGCGGTGAGGCATTGTTTCAGGCGAAACGGTTCAGGTGTGAACCCGGGCTGGTCCGCGACGCGCGTCTCCAGCGTGATTTCCCACAGGCCCGGCGACAGGTCCGCCGCAAGGCCGCAGGCCGGGAATGCGGCGGCGAGCAGCGCCGCGAGGATGCCCCGGCGCGTCGGCATGCCGATTCGCGGCGCCGGCATCAACCGCGCCCCACGAAGGGCATCTTTGTCGCCATGATGGTCATGAACTGCACATTGGCATCCAGCGGCAGATTGGCCATGTAGAGCACGGCGCTGCCGACATGCGCCACATCCATGCGCGGTTCGACCGCGGTCGTGCCGTTGGCCTGGGCCACGCCGTTCTTCATGCGCTCGGTCATCTCGGTGGCGGCATTGCCGATGTCGATCTGGCCGCAGGCGATGTCATACTTGCGGCAATCGAGCGAGATGCATTTGGTGAGGCCGGTGACGGCGTGCTTGGTGGCGGTGTAGGGCGCCGAATTCGGCCGCGGCGCATGCGCCGATATCGAACCGTTGTTGATGATGCGCCCGCCGCGCGGATCCTGGCTCTTCATGATCTTTATCGCCTCCTGCGAGCACAGGAACATGCCGCTGAGGTTGACGTCGACCACCGCCTTCCACTGCTCGAAGCTGAGCTCCTCCATCGGGATCGCCGGCGCGCCCATGCCCGCATTGTTGAACAGCAGGTCCAGCCGGCCCCAGGTTTCGCGCACCTGCGCGAACAGTGCCTTGACGGACTCGGGTTTGCCGATGTCGGCCGGCAGCACCAGCGTATTTGGCGACGCCGGTCCGGCGTCCTGCGCCGTGCGTTCGAGCAATTCCCGGCGCCGGCCGACCAGCCCGACACGATAGCCGTCCTTAAGCAGCGCCAGCGCGGCGCTCTTGCCGATGCCGGTGCCGGCGCCGGTGACGATGGCAACTCTGTTGTGTGAACTCATGTTTCAGTCTCCTTGGAGTCCGTTGCAAAATGAGGGGATACGCCCCAAAGGAAGTCCCCCTGGGGGACCTCCCCTCATACTCCCCTATATTGGGCGTTGCAAAATTTCATTTTTGCAACGGGTTCTCGGCGCGATGCGCGGCAGCGCGGAAGTACGCGGCCGCGGCTCAGGTCTTCAGTCCGCACAGCTCTTCGATGCGCGCCGTCTCTTCCGGCGAGAGATTGAGGAAGCGGCAGCCCGAGCTTTGCACCTGCCTGCCGTCGGCGAGGGTCAGCAGCTGCGAGTAGCGCACTTCCATGTCGACCACCATCGAAGCCTTGCCCGGGCTCTCGATGCGGCAGCCCTTGAGCACCGTGCCGGGCTCGAGGCTGATTTCCGGATCGTACTGCAAAAAGCCGATCCCGCCCTTGCTCACGTTGGCCATGGTGCCGTCGAAGGGCATGACGCCGGCTTCGTCCACGATGCAGCGCAGCTCATGCTGCGGTGGAATCGCGGCGCGCTCGTTTTCCCGCCGTCGGTGGCCGGCGACGATTTCGGGAAAGCGCAGCCTGATTCCCGCGGCGCCCTCATGCGCGCCGGTCGGCCTGGGATTGGCTGCGGCGAACTCCACGCGCCAGCCGCCGGGTTCGGCGTGAAAGGTCGCACGCGGCCGCGACAGCAGCGCCCGGTTGGCTGCCTCATCCGGACCGAGCTCGACGATGACATAGGCCTTCCCCGGATCGACGAAGCGCAGCCGCGAGCGGAACAGCAGCTTGCCCCCGCTGAGGGCGGAAACGATCGGTTCGCCGCGCATCACCAGCGAGTTGAGGACGCGCGCGATTTCCTCGGGCGTGCGCAGCATCTGCCCGACCAGCGAAAAGGTCGGATTCGAATCAGGGGAACTCATGAACGTTTGCTTATTCGATGCGGATGGGCGTGCTTCGGCGATCCTGCCGGAGTATAAACGCAAGCGCCGATCGGCGAGCAGCCGAAATGCACGCTCGGTCCCGGGCGGCGCCAGGGGCCGGTTACAGGGGAAGCAGGCGCGCGCCCTCCAGCAGCAGGCGTATTGCGCCGCTGACCAGCAGCGCCACGCCCACCGACATCGAAACCGAGATCAGCGCTTGCCTGCGGCCTATGGTTTTCAGCATCACGGCGAACGTGGAAATGCAGGGAATGTAAAACGTCAGGAACAGCAGAAAGGTCGTGATCTGTACCCAGTCGAGGCGGCTGTCGACTTCGAACGTGCCGAGCGCCTGGTAGATCATCAGCAGCGACAGTTCTTTGCGCAGGATGCCGAACAGGATGGGGACGCCCAGCACCGCCGGCAGGCCCAGCCACCATGCGGTAACCGGCGTGAACAGCGCGTTGATCGCAGCGTCGGCGCCGACGTGGTGCAGCAGGGCGAGCACCACGCTGCCTCCGATCAGCAGAGGGGTGACGATGGTGAGTATGTCCTCGGTGCGCGCCCAGGTCTCGGTCAGCACGGAGCGCCAGCGCGGCAGCGCATACGGCGGGATTTCCTGCACCTGCCCGGGACCGAAATCGTGGCGGTCGCGCGCGAGCAGACGTCCCATCAGCGCGACCACTGCGATGGTCAGTGCGAACAGGGCGAACACGCCGGTGGCGCCGAGGTATTTTCCGGCCAGCGCGAGGATGATGGCCGAGCGCGCCGAGCACGGCAGGAAGGTGATCAGCACGGAGGCGATCACGCGCTCGCGGCCGCTGGTGACTTTTGCCGCGGCCGAAATGGCCGGGACATTGCAGCCCAGGCCGGTGAGAAAGGGCACGGCGACGCCGCCGTGCAGGCCGATGTGGTGGAAGCCGCGGTCGACGACGAAAGCGATGCGCTGCATTACCCCCGCCTCTTCCAGCGCCACCAGCAGCAGCACCAGCGGCAGCATGTAGGGTATGACGATGCCGACCAGGCCGGCCAGCCCGTCGGCCACGGCGCGACCGATCACGCCGCCGGTGCTGGTGGGCTGCCAGCCGGTGAGCGCGTTGACCAGGCGCGCCGAGGTCACGGAATCGAGCCAGGCGCTGACTTCGAATACCATGAACAGCACGGCGGCAAATACCGCCAGGCTGCCGATCAGCCCCCATCGCGGATGCAGGAACAGTTCGTCGAGCCAGTAGCGCCAGCCGCGGCCCTCGTGCGGCGCGCCCATGCGCGAGCTCGCCTCGAACAGGGTGGCGGCGCGGTGGTGGCGGTCGGCATGCAGCTCGTCCTCCAGCGGCCGCGGCAGGCGCAGTGCAGCCTGTTGGCGCAACTGTTGCAGCTGCGGCAGCAGCTGCGGGAAATGCTGGCACAGCTCGTCGTGGAAGTAGGGGTCGCCCGCCGCCACCTGCGTCAGCAGCAGCGCATGCGGCACGCGAAACGCCGCGTGCAGGTCTTCGCGCTGCAGCGCGCGGCTCAGGGGCTGGAGGCTTTCTCGGATATGCGCGCTCGCCGGCTGCGGCAGCGGGCAGCTGGCGGCGCGCACCGCGGCCACAGCGGTAGTGAACAGTTCCGCGATGCCATGGCCCATCAGCGCCACGGTAGGCACCACCGGCATGCCCAGCAGCCTGGACAGAGCCTTGACGTTGATATGCAGGCCCTTGTTCCAGGCTTCGTCCATCATGTTCAGCGCCATGAGCATGGGCCGGCCCAGCTGCGCGAGCTCCAGCGTCAACTCCAGATGGCTCTCCAGGCGCGTCGCATCGACTACCTGCACGATCAGGTCGGGCGGCGCGAATGGCGCCGGCGGGCCGCCGGGCTCATGCGCCGATATCGGCGGGCGTTCGTCTCCCCACAGGAGAAACTTCAAGGCCGGCAGGTCCTCCGCAGTCAGGTGGTGCAGCGAGGCGATGCTCGGCAGCTCGATCACGCTCGCTTCGTCGAGGCCGATCTGCACCGTGCATTCTTCGTAGGCGCGCTGCGTGCCGGCAAGCCTGCCGCTGTGAGGCGCGGTGCTGGACACGGCATTGAACAGCGTGCTCTTGCCGGCGTTGGGCATGCCGACCAGGGCGATGCGCAGGCGCCGTTCGCCGCGGAACAAGGGCATACGCAAGGGGACGGTGGCGTGTTGCGCCTGGCGTTCGCCGCGGATATTCGCCGTTTTGGGCATGAATCATTATAAGGTAAGGGCACGACGGAGATCGCGGATGGATGCGGCGTTCGCAGCGCGGCCCCGCGCTGCGCCAGATTGCATCCTATGCCTTGCTCACATACAATCCGACGGGACGGCGAAGCCCGGCGAGGCTTCATGTCCATTCGAATATCCTGAGGAGGAGACTATGAAAGGCGCACGCTGGTTAGGGCTGTGCACGCTCGCATTGGGCTTGTGCATGGGAAATGCAGTCGCGCAGGACAAGCACATCGACCTGAAGCTTGCGACCTGGCTCCCGCCGCAGCATCCGCTCAACCCCGCATTGCAGGTGTGGGCCGAGGACATCAAGAAAGCATCGGGCGGATCCCTCGGCTATGCCCTGTTTCCCTCCGAGCAGCTGGGCAAGGCATTCGATCACTATGACATGGCGCGCGACGGGATCGCCGATTTTGCCTACGTCAACCCGGGCTACCAGCCCGGACGTTTCCCGGTGATCGCCGGCGCTTCGCTGCCTTTCCTGTTCTCCAACGGCAAGAGCGGCAGCGCTGCCATCGACGCCTGGTACCGCCAGTACGCGGCCAAGGAAATGAAAGACGTGCATTTCTGCTTCGCCTTCGTGCACGATCCGGGTGCCTTGCATTCGCATAAGAAAATCGTCTCGCCCGACGAGATACGCGGCATGAAGATACGGCCGGCAACGAGTACCATCGGCCAGATGGTGACCTTGCTCGGCGGCACCAACGTGCAGTCATCGGCGCCCGAGGCGCGCGATGTGCTCGAACGCCGCGTCGCCGACGCGATTACCTTCCCCTGGGGCTCGCTGGTGCTGTTCGGCATCGACAAGGTGGTTAAGTTCCACATGGATGTGCCGCTGTACACGACGCCTTTCGTCTGGGTCATGAACAAGGCGAAGTACGACGCCATGTCCGCGGCGCAGAAAAAGGTCATCGACGCCCACTGCAACACCGAGTGGGCGCAGAAGGTGGGCGCGCCCTGGGCCGACTTCGAATTCGCCGGCCGCGCCAAGCTCGCCGCCGAGCCGGGCCACGAGGTCTACAAGCTGACGCCGGAGCAGCTGGCGGCCTGGCACAAGGCGGTCGCCCCGGTCGAGGCTCAGTGGGCAAACGACGTGCGCAAGGAAGGCTACGATCCGAAGTCCGTGCTCGACGGCCTGAAGCAAACCCTGACCAAATATAAAGCGGGCTTCTGAGCCGCATTTTCCGCTTTCAGGCGGGCCCGGCCGAGCATGATGTCGGCCGGGCCCGCTCGTGTTTGAAGCCACCCCTCCTCACCTGACAGCCGGTCAGTACCGATGCCGCGACACGTGAAGCGCAACTTCATGGACCGGGTGATCGACTCGATCGAGCTGCTGGCGGCGGTGTTCGTCGGAATCGTCGCCGCCGACATATTCATCTCGGTCCTGCTGCGCTATTTTTTCAGCGTGTCCATTCCTGATGGCTATGATTTCGGACGACTGCTGCTCGGCATTCTCATATTCTGGGGTATCGCGGCGACGAGTTACCGCGGCACGCACATCACGGTCGATTTGGTGTGGGGGGCGGTCGGCCCCAGGTACAAGCGCCTGATCGACATTTTCGCAACCCTGGTGCTGCTGTTCGTGGTGACGGTGCAGACGGTCATGTTGTTCGACAAAGTCCGCGGCACGTTCGCGGACCACGTGCTGACCTACGATCTCGGCCTGCCGACCTGGCCGTTCTTCGCGGTCGCCTGGGCCGGCGACGTGTCCGCCGTAGTCCTGATTGCGATACGCACTTATCGCCTGATATTTCATCCGGACCTGGTTGCGCCCAGGCACCAGGCAGAAGCCGATGAGTGAGGCCTTCGTGATGGGCACGGACGGAGTCGCCATCACCGGCTTCATCGTCCTGTTCGCGCTGATGCTGTTGCGCGTCCCGGTGGGAATGGCGATGGGCCTGGTCGGCGTAACCGGATACAGCTACCTGGTCGGTGCCGGCCCGGCGCTGAAGCTGGTCGGGCAAACCTCGATGCGTACGGTGACCGATTACACCTTCGGCGTGATCCCGATGTTCATACTGATGGGGGCGTTCGTGTCGAATTCCGGCGTCAGCCGCGAGCTGTTCCGGGCAGCGAATACGCTCGTCGGGCATTTGAAGGGCGGCCTGGGCATCGCCACCGTTGTCGCCTGCGGCGGCTTTGCCGCGATCTGCGGCTCGTCGGTCGCGACCGCGGCCACGTTCGCAAATGTGGCCTATCCGGAAATGCGCCGCTATGGCTATCCGCAGACGTTTTCGACGGGCGTCATCGCGGCCGGCGGAACGCTGGGCGCGATGCTGCCGCCTTCGACCGTGCTGGCCGTCTACGGCATCATCACCCAGCAGGATATCGGGAAACTGTTTGCGGCCGGCATTCTGCCGGGCATGCTCGCTATGTCGATGTACGTGATCACGGTCGCGCTGATCGGCCTGGTGCGGCCGAAGTTCCTTCCGGCCGGCACGCCCAGCACCTGGACCCAGCGTTTCAAGGGGCTGAGCGACGTCTGGGCGCCCCTGGTGTTGTTCGCGTTCGTCATCGGCGGCCTGTACGGCGGCCTGTTCACCCCGACCGAGGCGGGCGGCGTGGGTGCGGGGGGCGCCTTCGTCCTCGGCGTGCTGCGCCGGCGCTTGACGCGCGCGCTGATTCGCAAGTCCCTGCTCGATGCCACGCGCACCTCCGCCGCGGTGTTCACGGTGCTGATCGGCGCGATCCTGTTCGGCTATTTCCTCACGGTCACGCAGACGCCGCAGAAAGTAACCATGTTTCTGACCGGTCTCGGGCTCGGGCGCTACGGCGTGCTGGTGCTGATCATGCTGATGTATCTGGTGCTCGGCTGCCTGATGGATGCGATGGCCATGATCATTCTGACCGTGCCGATCATTTTCCCGGTGATCATGGCTCTTGGCTTCGACCCCATCTGGTTCGGCGTCATCATCGTCATGACGGTCGAACTCGGGCTGATCCATCCGCCGGTGGGCATGAACGTGTTCGTCATCAAGAGCGTGGTGAAGGACGTGAGTTTCACCACCATCTTCCTCGGTGTGCTTCCGTTCGTGGTCACCGACCTGATTCGGCTTGCGATCCTGATCAGCTTCCCCATGATCGCGCTCTACCTGCCGGGGCGCATGGGTTGACGCGTTAGTCCGGGGACGACAGGCGCTCGCGCACCAGCTGGATGTGGCTGCGCAGGGAGTACAGCTGGTCGGCGTAGGACAGGGGCACCGTCACGTTCTGCGCCTTGGCCTCGAGCTTGTCGAGCGCGTCGCGCAGCGCCGCTTTGGACGCCGAACTCTCGCGCAGCGCATCCTCGATCTCGCGCAGCTGGCGGTACCAGCGGAAGATGCGCGAGCGGATGCGGAATTCGTACAGCGGCGGCACCACGCGCGCGAGCGGGATCAGCACCGCAATAATGGACACCAGCACCACCCACATGCGCTCGATCAGGTTGGCCAGCCAGAAGGGCAGGTAGCGCTGCAGCAGCGGCGCGCCGTTGCGGTAGTAGCGCTCGGCTTCCCTGGCCAGCGGCAGCTCGGTATTCTGCGGCGAGGGGAATTCACCGGCGTGCACGAGCCAGCCGGTGCCGCTGTGGATCTTGTGCGCCGCCTGCACGAACAGCTGCAGCAGCGCTGGATGGGTGTCCGCGCGCGCCACCAGCGCGGTGGTCGTGGCGATGAGCGGCAGGTCGTGCGCCGGCAGGTCGCGCGCGAGGCTTACCACGCCGCGTGGCAGCGTCACCGCGCGCAGGTAGGGAAGGCGGCGCGCATACGCCTCCGCCTGCGCGAACTCGAATGGTTTCACGCCGGGCGTCTGCAGCAGCATCTGCACCATCAGCGATTCGGGCGCCGCGGCGAGCACCATCGCGTCGAGCTCGCCGGCGAGCAGGGCCACTACCGCGGGCGTCTGCTCCATGCGGCTCTCGGTGAAGCTGCTGCGCTCGATGCCGTTGGCGTGCAGCAGCTTGCCGAACAGGCCGGTCACGCCGCTGCCGCGCGCGCCCACGTCGACGCGCCAGCCGCGCAGGTCCTCCAGCTGCGTCAGCGTCGCCTGGCGATTCAGCTTCTGCGCCGCTTCGCTGCGGTAGAACAGCCACACGGGTTCGAGGTAGAGGCTGCCCAGGGACACGAGCTGCACGCCGCGCGTGTCTTCGTCCGCGGCGCGCGTGGCATCGCTGGAACCGCCGCGCACGAAACCCAGCTCCACCTCCTGTGTGGCATCGCGCAGCAGGCGCCTGTTCTCCGCGGAACCCTGCGTGGGCCGGAGCACGACCTCGATGCCGTAGCTCCTGAGTTCGTCCGCGTAGCGCTTGCCGAACTCGGCGTAATCGCTTTGCTCAGGCCCGGTTGCGAGCACTACGCGCTTGGGCGGAGCCGGATCGAGCAGGTAATAGGCAGCGGCAAGCAACAGCAGGGCGATCAACACGAACGGCCCGGCCGTCGCGACCAGATCGCGCAGCGAGAGCAGTGTGTTGCGCAGCAGGCGTGGCATGCGCGGAAGCATAGCGGAAATCCGTCCGGATCTGGCGCCGGCGCGCGGGCCAAAGGCGGCAACGGGACAGCGTCGAGGCCGCGTCGCGCGCGATGATGGCGATGGACTTCTGCGCGCGGAGCCGGTAGACTGCCGCCCTTTTCGCACATCTGTGTCCATGGCCGCCGTGACCGAGCATGCATCGCCCCAGGGCGCCGACGCCGGTCGCGCGCCGGCGGAGCGGATCGCACGCGAAATGGCGCGCCGCCGCACCTTCGGCATCATCGCGCACCCCGACGCGGGCAAGACCACCCTGACCGAAAAGTTGCTGCTATTTTCCGGCGCCATCCACCTTGCGGGCACGGTGAAGGCGCGCAAGAGCCGCCGGCACGCAACCTCGGACTGGATGGAAATCGAGAAGCAGCGCGGGATTTCGGTGGCGAGCTCGGTGATGCAGTTCGAATACCGCGACTGCGTGGTCAACCTGCTCGATACCCCGGGACACCAGGATTTCTCCGAGGACACTTACCGCGTGCTCACGGCGGTCGATTCCGCGCTGATGGTGATCGACGCGGCCAAAGGCGTGGAAGAACAGACGATCAAGCTGCTCAACGTGTGCCGCATGCGCAGCACCCCCATCCTGACCTTCATGAACAAGATGGATCGCGAAACCCGGGATCCGGTGGCGCTGGTGGAAGAGGTGGAGGCGGTGCTGAAGATCCAGTGCGCCCCGGTGACATGGCCGATCGGCATGGGCAAGTCCTTTCGCGGGGTCTACCACCTGCTGCGCGATGAGATCCTGCTGTTCACCGCCGGCGAGGAGCGCGCCGACCAGGAATTCGAGACCGTCGCCGGCATCGACAACCCGCGCCTGGCAGAAATGTTTCCGCGCGAGATCGAACAGCTCAAGAGCGAAGTCGCGCTGGTGCGCAGCGCGCTGCATCCGTTCGATCCGGTCGCATTCCTCGATGGCAGGCAGACGCCGGTGTTTTTCGGTTCCGCCGTGAACAATTTCGGCGTACGCGAGATCCTCAGCGCGCTGATCGACTGGGCGCCGGGGCCGCGCGGACGCGATGCCACGACGCGTGTGGTCGCTCCGGACGAACCGCGTTTTTCCGGCTTCGTGTTCAAGATTCAGGCCAATATGGATCCGGCGCACCGCGACCGCATTGCGTTTCTGCGCGTGTGCTCGGGGCGCTTCGAGCGCGGCATGAAGATCAGGCACTTGCGCATCGGGCGCGACATCAAGGTGAACAACGTGGTCACGTTCATGGCCTCGAATCGCGAACAGGTCGAGGAGGCCTATGCCGGCGACATCATCGGACTGCCCAACCACGGTCAAATGCAGATCGGCGACAGTTTTTCCGAGGGTGAGGCGCTGTCGTTCACCGGCATTCCGTATTTCGCCCCGGATTTTTTCCGCTCGGTGCGCATCCGCAATCCGATCAAGGTAAAGCAGCTGCACAAGGGCCTGCAACAGCTCGGCGAGGAAGGCGCGGTGCAGGTGTATAAGCCCGCGCTGGGCGGGGACCTGATCCTGGGCGCGGTGGGCGTGCTGCAGTTCGAAGTGGTGGCGAGCCGGCTGCAGAGCGAATACGGCGTAGACGCGGTATTCGAGGGCACCGCGATCACCTGCGCGCGCTGGGTCACCGGCGAGGACCGGCGCATGCTCGCCGATTTCGAGAAAACGCTCGGGCACAATGTCGCGCGCGATGCCGCCGGCAATCTCGCCTACCTCGCCCCCAACCGCGTCAATCTCCAGCTTACGCAGGAACGCTGGCCCAAGCTCGTGTTCCACGAGACGCGCGAACACGCCGTTGCGCCCGCCTGAGCCGGCGCCGGGAGGAGAGGGCCCAGCACGCGCCGGGACCCAAGCGCAAGCCCCGCATGCGCGCGGACCTAAAGAGAAAACCCCGTTTCTCGCGTGGACCTAGAAAGAAAGCCCCGCTTCTCGCGGGGACCCAAAAGAAAGCCCCGCTTCTCGCGGGGCTTGTGGGCACCCATTTTGGAAGTGCCGCTGCCGTAGTTACGGCGGGGTAAGGGCTTACGCCCCGTTGTGGTGGAATCAAGAATGACTATCCAGTCGATTCGTCTCCTTCTGTGGCCACACTTTATTCATAGACGCCGCCGCGGCGATAGTCAAGCCCGGCGCGCACTCGAGGCGGCAGCCGGCGCGGCATTGCCCGTATTGGTCGCATCAGGTAGATTGCGCAATTGCGAGTGCGGCGCTGCCCCGGGACGTCGAATTTCTCGCGTTCCGTGGAATGCCCGAAATGCGGAGACAGCATGAAAACCCTATTAATCGCGGCGATCGCCTGGTGTGCGGCCTTGGGTGCCGCCGGCAGCGTGCAGGCGCAAAGCGCCTACCCGAACCGGACCATTACCATGGTGGTGGGATTTGCGCCGGGCGGGGGCACCGATGCGGTGGCGCGCATTCTCGCCAAGAGCCTCAGCGAAAGGCTGGGGCAGCAGGTGGTGGTGGAGAACAAGGCGGGCGCGGGCGGCAACATCGCGACCGACGCGGTCGCGCACGCGGCGCCGGACGGCTACACCATCCTGCTCGGCAGCGTGGGCTCGCTC
>JAAOZY010000020.1 GCA_012274205.1 Betaproteobacteria bacterium | reverse complement strand
GTTCACCATGCTGCTGGTGCTGCTGACCAACAACCTCGGCATCCTGTGGGTGGCGCTCGAGGCGGCCACGCTTACCACGGTGCTGCTGGTGAGCCTGTACCGCACGCCGGCGAGCCTGGAGGCGGCGTGGAAGTATTTCATCCTGTGCGGCGTAGGCATCGCCCAGGCGCTGTTCGGCACCATCCTGCTCTACTCCGCCTCGGAGAAAGTGCTGGGCTCGGGCGGACACGCGCTGCTGTGGACCTACCTGGACACGGTGGCCGGCCAACTCGAGCCGACGGTGATGTCGCTCGCGTTCGTGTTCCTGCTGGTCGGCTACGGCACCAAAGTCGGGCTGGTGCCGCTGCACAACTGGCTCCCGGACGCGCACGCCGAAGGCCCGACGCCGGTGTCGGCGGTGCTCTCCGGGCTGCTCTTGAACGTCGCGCTGTACGCGTTACTGCGCTGCAAGGTGCTGGTCGACGGCGCGCTGCAGGCGCCGTTTGCGAGCCACCTGATGATGGGCTTCGGCCTGCTGTCGGTGGTGGTGGCCGCGTTCTTCCTGTCGCGGCAAAAAGACATCAAGCGCATGTTCGCCTATTCCTCGGTGGAGCACATGGGCCTCGTCACCTTCGCCTTCGGCATGGGCGGGCCGGTGGCGAACTTCGCCGGGCTGCTGCACATGACCGTGCATTCGCTCACCAAGAGCGCGATATTTTTCGCCGTCGGCCATGCGGCGCAGAAGGCGGGAACGCAGATCATGGAGGACATCCGCGGCCTGATGAAAGTCAGTCCCACCGTCGGCTGGGGGCTGATGCTCGGTTCGGTCGCGATCCTCGGCCTGCCGCCGTTCGGCGTGTTCGCGAGCGAATTCCTGATTTTGACCAGCGCAATGCGCCTGCAGCCCTGGGCCACGCCGTTCCTGCTGATCGCCCTGGGCGTGGCCTTCGCCGCCGTATTCAGCAAGGTGCAGCCGATGGTATTCGGCGAGACCAATGCCAAGCGCCTGCCGCATCCGCCGGCGCTGATCCCGGTGTTCGCGCATCTGGCAATCGTGCTCGCGCTCGGCTTCTACATCCCGCCCTACCTGGTCGACTGGTACCACGAGGCGGCGAAGCTGATCGGATGAGGAACCTTAGGCCATGAGCTTCGACAGCCTGCCGCTGCAACTGACCGAACTGCCCGGAGCGGTGCCCGCGTGGCGCGCCGACACCACTGCGCAGGAACTGCCGAATCTCTGCCATGCGCTGAAAGACCTGGGCGGGCGCCTCGCCGCGCTGTGGGGGACGGACGAGCACGACCGCGGCGCAGGCTGCGCGCTGCACCTCGCGCTCGCCAATCCCGAAGGCATGCTGTGGCTGCGCTGCGCGCTGCCCGCGGGCGAGCTGCAATATCCGGACCTGTCGCCCATCTTCTATCCGGCGCAGCGCATGCAGCGCGCCGCACGCGATCTGCTCGGCATCGACGCCGAGGCGGCCGACCGCCGGCCCTGGCTGCGCCACGCGGCCTGGCAGGAGGGTGACTTTCCCTTGCGCCGCGACGTGAGCGCCGCGACGGTGTTTGCACAGGGCGGGCCGGAGTATGCGTTCGTGAGCGTGGCCGGGGACGGCGTGCACGAGATTCCGGTGGGGCCGGTGCATGCCGGAACCATAGAGCCGGGGCACTTTCGCTTTTCCATCGTCGGCGAGAAAGTGCTGCGCCTGGAAGAGCACCTGGGTTACACGCACAAGGGGGTAGACAAGCGCTTCCAGGGCATGGCGCTCAGCGAGGGCGCAAGGCTCGCCGGGCGCATCAGCGGCGACAGCAGCGTCGCCTACGCCTGGGCCTACTGCATGGCGGCCGAAAGCATCGCCGGCATCGCGCCGCCCGAGCGCGCGCTGATGCTGCGCGCGCTCATGCTCGAGCGCGAGCGCATCGCCAACCACCTGGGCGATCTCGGCTATCTGGGCAACGACGGCGGGCTCGCCTTCGGCCTGGCGCAGTTCATGCGGCTGAAAGAGGACGTGCTGCGCGCGAACCAGCGCCTGTTCGGCCACCGCTACCTCATGGACTGCATCGTTCCCGGCGGCGTAGCCAGCGATCCGGGGCGCGCCGCGCTCGACGCGATCGGCGCCGAGTGCGACCAGCTCGAACGCGAGGTGCGCCTGCTAAAGGACATCTACGACGATCATCCGGGGCTGCAGGACCGGTTTCTCACCTGCGGCCGCCTGACGCCGAATACGGCGAACAAGCTGGGCGTGATCGGCCTCGCGGGCCGCGCCAGCGACCAGGCCTGGGATGTGCGCGTGCAGGCCGGGCACGCGCCCTACGACACGCTCGACGTGCGCATGAAGACGCACAAGAACGGCGACGTCGCGGCGCGCGCGATCCTGCGCTTCGAGGAGATCTTCGAATCGCTGCGCCTCATGCGCGCCATGATCAAGCGCATCGCCCCGGGCGCAATCGCGTTGCCGCTGCCGCAGGCAGCGGCGGGCAGGACCGGGCTGGGCTGGGTCGAAGGCTGGCGCGGCGAGTCGGTGATCGCGCTGGAAGCCGGCGCCGACGGCGGCATCCGCAGCTGCCATGCGCACGACCCGTCCTGGCAGAACTGGCCGGCGCTCGCTTTCGCCGTGTACAACAACATCGTTCCGGATTTTCCCTTGATCAACAAATCGTTCAACCTGTCGTATTCGGGTTGCGATCTGTGATCGCTCATCGGACCCGCGCATCATGTACCAGCTGCTGAAACAGATCGTCCGCGTCGGCATCAAGACCGAGGCGCCGCCGCAGGCGGACGAAGCGCTGCGCGTGCTGGCGCAGCGGCTGCAGCAGGAGATCCTGGGGGTATTCGCCGGATCGCTCGCGATCCGCCACGTGGACGCCGGCTCCTGCAACGGCTGCGAGCTCGAGATCCACATGCTCAGCAATCCCTACTACAACATCGAGGCGCTGGGCATCAAGTTCGTCGCCAGCCCGCGCCACGCCGACCTGCTGCTGGTAACCGGGCCGGTCGCGCGCAACATGGAAGTGGCGCTCAAGCGCAGCTTCGACGCGATGCCCGCGCCCAAGCTGGTGGTCGCGGTTGGCGACTGCGGCTGCAGCGGCGGCATTTTCGGCGAAAGCTACGCCAGCTGCGGCCGCGTGGGCAATGTCATCGACGTGGATGTCGCCGTGCCCGGCTGCCCGCCGACGCCGGTGGCGCTGCTGCAGGGCATACTGACCGCGATCAGCGCCGGCGCTCACGACTGACGCCTGCATGAGCGTCCCGACACTGCCGCTCGCTTTCGTCGGATGGTTTTTCGCGATCGTCTGCTTCGCTGCGCTGGTGCTGGGCGTGCTGCTGCTGCAGCAACTCCTGCGGCGCGAACAATTTCCGGCCGGCTACCCGCAATCGCGCATCGTCGGGGATGTCGTGCTGCTGCTCATCTGGAGCATCGGCCTTGCGTCGGCCTTCGGACTGCTCAACGGCTACGCCTGGGGACGCACCGGCCTCGAATACTTTTGCTGGGTGCTGATCGTGCTGGTGCTGCTCTCGGGAGCGTCGCGGCTCGCCGAACTCGCGCGGCGCGCGCCGGGCGATCGGCTTGCGCCTGGCGCCTGGCTTGGCGCGGTCGCCGGCATCATGCTGGTCGCGCTGCCGCTGATCGCGCTGTGCGCCGTCAGCATCGCCACATTGCGCAGCGATCAGCTGCGCCCGCAATTCGAGCAGCGCCTGCCGCGATAACGCGTTGCGCGTTCGCGGCGTGTTGCGATAATGCGCGCTTTCGGATATAAACGGCTCAGTCGCAATGACTGGCAACCCGTTGCAAAATGCATTTTGCTACGCCCAATTTAGGGGAGTATGGGGGGAGACGCCCGGGAGCAAGTCCCCTTGGGGGATATCCCCTCATTTTGTAAATTGACTGAGCCGTAACAATACGGTTGTGCCTCAACCGGGTTGAAATAATTCCAAGACAGCGAAACAAATTCGAGCATGGAAGAAAAATACGCCTCCTTTTCAGGCAGGATGCTGATGGTCGGTTTCGGCGCAGTCGGTCAGGGCTCGCTGCCGCTGATCCTGCGCCATATCGACATGCGCCCGGAGCAGATCTCGATCGTCACGGCGAATGAAGCCGGCAGGGACATCGCCGCCGAGTACGCAGTGAAATTTCGCGTCGAACCGCTTACGCGCGCCAACTATGCCGCCATACTCGCGCGCGAACTCGGCGCCGGGGACTTCCTCGTCAATGCGTCGTTCGACGTCTCCAGCGTCGCGCTGATCGAATGGTGCCAGCAGCATGGCGTGCTCTATATCGATGCCTGCATTGAGCCCTGGCCCGGCGGCCATACCGATGCCGCGGTGCCTGCCAGCCGCCGCTCGAACTACGCCTATCGCGAAGCCGCGCTCGCGCTGCGCGGCAAGTACCCTTCCGGACCGACCAGCGTGCTGATGCACGGCGCCAACCCCGGGCTGGTGTCGCACCTGGTGAAGCAGGCGCTGCTCAATCTCGCCGCTGATGCCGGCGTGGATGCGGGCACGCCGCGCAACCGCGAAGCCTGGGGCCGCCTCGCGGCCGAACTGCAGGTGAAGGTCATTCACGTATCCGAGCGCGACCACCAGACCAGCCTCGTGCGCAAGCGCAACGGCGAGTTCGTCAATACCTGGTCGAGCGAAGCGTTCTGCGGCGAGTCGCTGCAGCCGGCCGAACTGGGTTGGGGCACGCACGAGCGCAACTGGCCGCAGGACGGGCGCGAATACGGATTCGGCAGCGGCTCGGCGATCTACCTCGACCGTCCCGGCGTGGCCACGCGCGTGCGCTCCTGGGCGCCCGAAGAAGGTTCGTTCCAGGGTTGGCTGATCTCGCATGGCGAAGCGATCTCCATACCCGATTACCTGTCCGTGCGCGAAAACGGCAAGGTGGTCTACCGGCCCACCTGCCACTACGCCTACCACCCCTGCGACGATGCGGTGCTGTCGCTGCAGGAATTCGCCGGCAACGGCTGGCGCTTTCCGCCGCAGCAGCGCCTGCTGCGCGACGAGATCGATGCGGGCTTCGACGAGCTCGGCGTGCTGCTGATGGGCCACAGCAAAGGCGCCTACTGGTATGGCTCGCAGCTCGGCATCGAGGAAGCGCGCCGGCTGTGCCCGTACAACAACGCCACCAGCCTGCAGGTCAACGCCCCGTATGTGGCGGCCATCGTCTGGGCGTTGCAGCATCCGCGCGCCGGCATCGTCGAGCCCGACGAACTCGACTATCAGGCGCTCCTGGACATGTCCGTACCGTATCTCGGGAAACTCGTCGGCGTGTACACCGACTGGACGCCCCTCGCCGGCCGCAGCAGCCTGTATCCGGAGGATATCGACCCGACCGATCCCTGGCAGTTTCGCAATTTCCGCGTAAGCTGAGCGCTCCGCCGGGGCCGGGCGCGGGGCCGCAGCTGCGCGCCCCTTTGCTTTCGCGGCAGGGCTTGATGTACATCAAATTGAGCCATGCGCGTTACTTTAGTATCTTCAAAACAAAAGGCTTTCACCTGAAGACACGGAACAACGCGATTACAGGGGAGCGGGGAGAGCAGGAAGCGGCAAAGTGGTAATAGCGGCCACCGCGAAAGCGGTGGCCGCGCTTTGAATGTCGCCTTAATCGCGCAAGCGCGGCCGGGCCGGGCAATCGGCGTGTCGCCAGTCCGGAGCGCGCGCAGCGACTATCACTGCAGCGGCGCTGGAGCGGAAGCAATGAGTTGTCCTGTTCGAAACAGGGCAAGGATGCTGTTTATTCAACCGGGGAATCGATGGCCATGGGTGTTTCAAAATTTGCGGCTTGGGCAATGGCGGGGCTGGTCTTTCTGGCGGGAACCTCCGCCATTTTGCCGGGGCAGGCCATGGCAGCGAAGGCCACCGAGGCCAAGGCGGAGGCAAAAGAAGTCGGCAATCCGGATAACGCCGTCTGCCTCGGCTGCCACGGCAATGAAGGCTTCAGCATGCCGGGCCCGGACGGAAAGCCGCGCGACCTGCACATCATCCAGGACAAGTTCGGCAACAGCGTGCACGGAAAGCGGGTTTGCACCGAATGCCACAAGGACATTACCGAGATTCCGCACAAGCCCGGCGTGACGCACAAGGTCAGCTGCGTCACCTGTCACG
>JAAOZY010000129.1 GCA_012274205.1 Betaproteobacteria bacterium | reverse complement strand
CGCTGCTGCCGCTGGACCCGCCCGGGCTGGCGGGCTCGCTCGCGGCCATGCGCGCGCTCGCCGCAGACACGCCCGGACTGGCGCAGGTCGCCTGCTTCGACAGCGCGTTCTATCGCGGCGGCGCCCCGATGCCACACCTGCTCGCGCTGCCCGGCCCGCTGAAGGACATCGCGGCGCACGGCTACGGCATTCACGGCCTTTCCTACGAATATATCGCGCAGGTGCTGCCGCAGTTTCTCGGCGCGGCGGCCGAACAGAAGATCATCGTGGCGCATCTGGGCAACGAAGCGAGCATGTGCGCATTGAATCAGCGCAAGCACGTTGCGAATGCCGCGGATTTCTCTGCCGTGGAAGGCCTGCCGATGGCAACGCGCAGCGGCGCATTGGACCCCGGCGTCATTCTCCACCTGCTGAACCATTACGGCATGAGCCTGCCACAGCTCGCCCACCTGATGTGCGAGGAATCGGGCCTGCTCGGCGTCTCCGGGGTCAGCGGCGACATGCGCGAATTGCTGCAAAGCGCGGATCCGCATGCCCGGGAGGCGATCGATCTGTTCATCTACCGCATCGGCCGCGATATCGGATCGCTCGCGGCGGCGCTCGAAGGCATGGATGCGCTGGTTTTCACCGGCGGCATCGGCGAGCACGATGCATCGCTGCGGTCCCAGGTCTGCCGCAACGCCGCCTGGCTCGGGATCGCGCTCGACCAGGCTGCCAACCTTCGCGGCGGCCCCGGATAAGCGCGGAAGGAAGCAAGGCTTCCGCATGGATCATTCCGACCGACGAGGAGAGCGTCATCGCCCGCCATGCCATGGAAGTGCTGAACAATGAGCATCGTTGAACGCTATGTTGCGCAGGCGCGCCGCGCCTGCAAGCGCCTGGTGCTGCCCGAAGGGCACGACGAGCGCATCGTGCTCGCGGCGCGGCGCCTGCAGGACGACGGCATCGCACGCCCTATTCTTCTCGGCGCAGCGGACGCAATCGAACAGGCGGCGCGGCGCGCCGGCGTGGCGCTCGAGGGCATCGTGACGGTCGATCCCGCGCACAGCGGACGCAACGGCGCATACGCAGCGCTGTATTCGGCAAAAAGGCCCAGCGCGAACGCGAAGCTGGCCGAGCGGCTGGTGCGAAAACCCCTGTTTCATGCCGGCATGATGATCAGCGCGGGCGACGCCGACGCGATGCTTGCGGGCGTGGACCATCCGAGCGCACGCGTGATCGAGGCCGGGCTGATGACCGTGGGCCTGGCCGAAGGCATGCGCACGCCCTCGAGCTTTTTCCTGATGATCCTCCCGGACGCAGACGGCAGCGGCGAGCGCGCATTCGTTTTCGCCGATTGCGCGGTCAACATCGAACCGGATGCCGAGGCGCTTGCCGACATTGCCCTGGCCTCGGCCGGGAGCTATTTCGCGCTCCTCGCCGAGGAACCGCGCGTGGCGCTGCTGTCCTTCTCCACCAAGGGCAGCGCACGCCACCCGCACGCCGACAAGGTGGTGCAGGCGCTCGCGCTGGCGCGCGCGCGCGCGCCCGGGCTGGCCATCGACGGCGAATTGCAGGCGGACGCGGCGCTGATTCCGGCAGTGGCGGCGAAGAAGGTGAAAGGCGAAAGCGCGGTCGCCGGCCGGGCGAACGTGCTGGTCTTCCCCGACCTGAACTCCGGCAACATCGCCTACAAGCTGACGCAGCACCTCGCGGGCGCGCGCGCGATCGGGCCGGTGCTGCAGGGCTTCGCGCGCCCGCTCAGCGACCTGTCGCGCGGCGCGAGCGTCGACGATATCGTCGCGACCGCGGCGCTGGTGCTCGCGCAGGCCTAGCGTTGGAACCCGAGGGCAAACAGCCCCTAGCCGATCCGCCTACCTCTGTTCGATCAGCAGATAGGAACGCGGCGCAGCGCCGTTGTATTCGGTGAGCGGCCGGATCAGGATGTTGTTTTCAAATTGCTCGAGCACCTGCACGGTCCAGCCGGGCACGCGGCCGATGGCGAAGATCGGCACGAACAGGTCGGCCGGAATGCCGTTGAGGTAGTACACGACGCCGGCGTAGAAATCGACGTTGACATTGACGCCGAGGCGCGCATAGGGCTTCATCGCCGCCACCAGCGCCTCCAGGATCTGGTACCACTGCGGCTGGCCCATCTCGCGCGACAGGCGCTCGACGCCGGCGCGCATGTGGCGCGCGCGCGGGTCCTCGGCGCGATAGACGCGGTGGCCGAAACCCATCACCGCCTCGCGCTTGGCGCGCTTGGCCTTGACGTAGTCCGCGGCCTTGGCCGGATCGCCGATCTCCTGCGCCATGCGCATCACGTTCTCCGCCGCACCGCCGTGGGCCGGGCCGGACAGCGCGGCGACCGCCGCGGTCATCGCCGCGTGCAGGTTGGCCTCGGTGCCCGCGACCACGCGTGCGGTAAATGCCGAAGCGTTGGAGCCGTGCTCCGCGTGCAGGATCAGGTCGAGTTCCATCAGTTTCGCCGCGTCGGCGCTGGGTTCCGTGCCCTTGAGCATGTAGAGGAAGTTCGCCGCGTGGCCGAGCTTCGGGTTCGGCGCCACCGGCTCGCGGCCGTTGCGCAGATGCTCGTGCGCCGCCACGATCATCGGCACCTGCGAGCTCAGGCGGATGCCCTTGCGCAGCGTCGCTTCGCGCGAGTTGTCGGCGACCTCCGGGTCGAATGCCGCCAGCGCGGATACCGCCGTGCGCAGCACGTCCATCGGATGCGCGTCCTTGACCGCGCGGATGACCTCGTAAATCGGCGCGGGCAGGCTGCGCGCAGCCTTGAGCTCGGCGGAAAAAGCCTCCAGTTCGGCGCGCCGCGGCAACTCGCCGTACATGAGCAGATAGCAGGTTTCCTCGAAGGTCGAATTCTCGGCCAGATCGTGGATCGTGTAGCCGCAGTAGCGCAGCTCGCCGGCGCGCCCGTCGATGAAGCACACGCGCGAACGGTCGAAGTACACGCCTTTCAGGCCGCGATGGATCTCGATTTTCTCGCTAATTTCACTCATGCTCGTCCTTGCTCCATTGAATGGGGAAGCGCGCGCACCGATCGCGATCATCGCCGCATGGCGCCGTTGCCGATTTTATCAAGAATCGCGTCCGTGATTTCCGCTCCACGATCTGCCACCGGCGCGAGGCCCGGACAAATTCAGCCTTCGGTAAAGCGGTGGATCAGCCTGCGGTCCTTCTTCGTCGGCCGGCCCTTCAGCTGTGCAGCAGGATGCCGTTGCAGCTTACGCGCTGCGCTCGCCGCCTCGCGCCGTGCGCGGCTATCCTCGCGTTCGGCGTACAGCAGCGCCGCCTGCGCTGCGGGGCCGCGGCTGCGCGACAGCCCCTTGACGTCGATTATCCACTCCAGATCGCCGATGCGTATGGCGAGCGCGTCGCCGGGCTTGAGCGCGCGCGCAGGCTTCACCGCTTCGCCGTTCAGCCTGACCTTGCCGCCGTCCACGGCCTTGGCCGCCAGGCTGCGCGTCTTGAAAAAGCGCGCGGCCCATAGCCATTTGTCGATGCGCTGTCGCTGGTCGTGTGAGTTTTCGTCGTTCATGCTTGCGCCGAATGATACCGCTAAGCTTGCACAATCGGGCGCCGACGCGCCCCCGGGTGCGCTATGATGCGCAACTTCTGCAGGCGCCCGCGCCGGCATCAGTCCGGCGCGCACGCATCGAGGCCGCAAGCGCACCAAAAGAACAACAGCGGGAGGGGGAAAGCATTTGGGCTCAGCTTCACTGCGCAGTGAATTTGCCGGAGGATTTTCCTCGGCGGTTGTCACGCTTCCGCTGAGCATCGGTTTCGGGCTGTTCGCACTGACTCCGCTGGGCGAGCGCTACGCCGGCTACGGCGTGCTCGCCGGACTCTACAGCGCCGTCATCGTCGCGCTGGTCGCGGTCCTGCTGCGCGCCAATTCCGCCGTGGTGTTCGCACCGCGCAGCATGCAGTCCTATCTGATCAGCATGGTGGTGCTGCAGCTGGTGCATTCCGAGGTTTACGTCCAGCTGCACAGCCCGCAGCTGGTGCTGACCGTGGTCTTTTTCGTGATCTTTCTGTCGGGGCTGATACAGACCGGCTTCGGCGCGCTCGGCATGGGCGGCCTGGTCAAGTACATTCCCTACCCGGTGATCGCCGGCTTCCAGAACGGCGCCGCCCTGCTGCTGCTGCTGTCGCAGACCGCGCCCATGCTGGGCCTCAGCCATCACCTGGAACCGGGCGCGCTGCTGCAGCAGCTGCAGCAGGCGCAGCCGCTCACCCTGGCGATAGGCATCGTCACCTGCCTGCTGATGTTCTATGGCGGCCGGATCAGCAAACGCATTCCGGCGGTCATCGTCGGCATGTTCGCCGGCATCGGCTTGTATTACCTCGCATGGTTTCTCGGTTACAGCGGCAAGCTGGGCCCGTTCGTGGGCGAGTTGAATTTCGTCATGCCCGACCTGCACTATCTGTCCGGCTTCTATGCGCTGCTGAGCGAGCGCCAGTGGTGGAGCCTGCTGCCTTCCATGCTTGCCTGGGCGGCCAGCCTTGCGCTGATTTCCTCGCTCGACGTGCTGTTGTGCGCAAAGGTGATGGAAGGCGTGACGCAGCAGCGCCAGGACCACAATCTCGGCCTGGTGCGCATGGGCGCGGGCAATCTGGTCGCGGCAACCTTTGGCGGCATCTCCAGCGGCATCAGCCTGACCTCCAGCCAGGCCAACTACAATTCCGGCGGGCGCAGCGGCACGTCCGTGCTGATCAATGCGCTGCTGATCCTGGCGGCGGTGCTGTTCTTTGCCCAGCTGATCGCCCTGATCCCGAAGGTCGTGGTGGCGGCAATGCTGTTCGTCACCGCCTGGCGGCTGTTCGACCGCTGGACGCTGCAGCTGCTGAAGCGGATCATCGCCGCCGGGCCGCGCAACCGCGCCAGCCTGATGCTGGATCTGCTGGTCATCGTGCTGGTGACGCTGGTCGCCGTATTCGCGAGCCTGGTCACCGCGGTGGCGATCGGCATGCTGGTGTCGGTATTCTCCTTCCTGTTCCGCATGAGCCAGTCGGTCATCCGCCGCAGCGTGCGCGGCGACGTGCTGCGCTCGCGCAAGACGCGCGAGCCGCGCCTGATGCAGCTGCTCGCCGAGCACGGTCACAAAGTCGTCGTGTTCGAACTCGAAGGCGCCATGTTCTTCGGTACCGCCGAGAAACTGATCCACCAGATCGAGAAGGTGGTCGCGGAGGGCGCCGGCTCGGTGATCATCGACTTCAAACGCGTGACCGACGTGGATACCACCGGCGCGCGCTTCCTGATCCAGGCCAACGACGCCCTGGTCAAGCAAGGCAAGGTATTGCTGCTGTCTTCGGTCGAGGAGGCAGGCCGGCTCGGCCAGTTCCTGCGCGACATGGGCGTGCTGGCGGCGCTCACCAAGAGCCGCGTGTTCGTCGACAACGACCAGGCGCTCGAATGGGCCGAAGACCATCTGATCCTGTCCGAGCTGGGCGACGTGGAGGTCGGCGCCGAATTTCCGTTCGGCCAGCTCGATCTGTTCGCCGGCCTGGATGCCGACGCGATTGCGCTGGTCCGGGGCAGGCTCAGCCGGCGCGTATACGCCAGCGGCGAAACCGTGTTTCGCGAGGGCGATCCGGGGCAGCAGCTGTTAGTGATCGCCAAAGGCGAGGCCAGCGTGCGCATCCGGCCCGCCGGCGCGACGCGCGACATCCGCCTGGTCACCTTCGCGCCGGGGACGGTATTCGGCGAAGTCGCGCTGCTGGACACCGAAGTGCGCTCGGCCACGGTGCAGGCCGACGCCGAGCTGGTGTGCTATGTGCTCGAGCAGGAGGTGTTCGATCAGCTCGCGCTGAGCCATCCCGCGATCGCGGTGACGCTGCTGCGCAACCTCGGGCGCGAATTGAGCAACCGGCTGCGCCGCGCCAACCGGGTCATCTACCAGTCCGACAGCTGAAGCGCCGCGCTTGGAGTTTTTTGTAGTATGAGGGGATACGCCCCGAAGGTCTCGATCCCGCTTGACGGGAAAGTCCCCTTGGGGGACCTCCCCTCATACTCCCCT
>JAAOZY010000128.1 GCA_012274205.1 Betaproteobacteria bacterium | reverse complement strand
TCATCTCCGCGGCCAGCGCAGTGAGGTGCGCCGCCGACAGCGCGCCGTAACGATCCTGAATGCGGTGCAGGTGCTCGATCAGCAGCTCGCGCCGGCGCGGCGCAGCGCCAAGCAGCGCGCACACTTCGCCCAGCGCCTTCGCTTCAACAATGCGACCCTTGAGCGTGCCGCGCAGATTGCGCGCGGTCTGGATGGGAATGACGACTTGACTCACAAATGTCCTCTTTTCAAAACGCGTCTGCGTTCAAGACACCTGCGATCTGCCTGGCTGCAAATCACATCGGCTGCGGGCTCCTGGTTGACACAGGCCCTCCCGCCGCCGTTCCTGCGACGATTCAGTTGCGCCTGTTTACTATTTCAATATCGCCTTGAGTGTCTTGCCCATTTCGGCCGGATTGCGCGTCACCTTGATGCCGCAGGCTTCCATCACCGCGAGCTTCTCCTGCGCCGTGCCCTTGCCCCCGGAGATGATCGCGCCGGCGTGGCCCATGCGCTTGCCCGCGGGCGCAGTGACTCCCGCGATGAAGCCGACCACGGGCTTCTTCATGTTGTCCTTCACCCACAGCGCCGCGGTCTCTTCATCCGAGCCGCCGATCTCGCCGACCATGATTACCGCGTCGGTTTCCGGGTCGTCGTTGAACAATTTCAACACGTCGATGTGCTTCATGCCGTTCACCGGGTCGCCGCCGATGCCGACGCAGGTGGATTGGCCGATGCCCAGTTCCATCAACTGGCCCACCGCCTCGTAGGTCAGCGTGCCCGAGCGCGACACCACACCGATGCGCCCTTTCTTGTGGATGTGGCCCGGCATGATGCCGATCTTGATCTCGTCCGGCGTAATCACGCCGGGGCAGTTGGGCCCGACCAGGATGGTTTTCTTGCCCTGCTTGCGCATGCGGTCCTTGACTTCGACCATGTCGCGCACCGGTATGCCTTCGGTGATGCAGATCACCAGGTCCAGGTCGGCGTCCACGGCTTCCCAGATCGCCGCTGCGGCGAAAGGCGGCGGCACGTAGATCACCGAGGTGTTGACCCCGGCCTTCTGCTTCGCTTCCTTGACGCTGGCGTAGATCGGAATGCCTTCGAAGTCCTCGCCCGCCTTCTTCGGGTTCACGCCGGCGACGAAACAATTCTTGCCATTGGCATAGTCGCGCGACATGCGCGTGTGAAATTGCCCGGTCTTGCCGGTGATGCCCTGGGTGACGACGCGGGTGTTCTTGTTGATCAGGATGGACATTTGAATGGTTCCTTTACTTGCCCGCGACCGCGGCGACGATCTTCTGCGCCGCGTCGGCCATGTTGTCGGCGGAAATGATCGGCAGGCCGGACTGCTTCAGGATCTGCTTGCCCATCTCGTCGTTGGTGCCTTTCATGCGCACCACCAGCGGCACGGAGAGGTGCACCTCGCGCGCCGCAGCCACCACGCCCGTGGCGATGGTGTCGCACTGCATGATGCCGCCGAATATATTGACCAGAATTCCCTTGACCTTGGGGTTCTTCAGCATGATCTTGAACGCCTCGGTCACTTTTTCCGCGGTGGCGCCGCCGCCCACGTCGAGGAAGTTGGCCGGTTCCGCGCCATACAGCTTGATCGTGTCCATGGTCGCCATCGCCAGGCCGGCGCCGTTCACCAGGCAGCCGATGTTGCCGTCGAGCGAGATATAGGACAGGTCGAATTTGGACGCCTCGATTTCGGCCGCGTCCTCTTCGTCGAGGTCGCGCAGCGCAACCAGGTCGGGATGGCGGAACAGCGCGTTCGAATCGAAATTGATCTTCGCGTCCAGCGCCACCACGCGGCCATCGCCGGTGAGCACCAGCGGGTTGATCTCGGCCAGGCTGGCGTCGGTATCCCAGAACGCCTTGTACAGCGCCTGCAGCACGACGCGCGCCCGCGGCACCGATGCCGCCGGTATGCCGATTTTCGCCGCGACTTCGTCGGCCTCGGCGTCCTTCAATCCGGTTTGCGGATCGACGAACACCTTGTGGATTTTCTCCGGCGTGTGCGCGGCGACTTCCTCGATATCCATGCCGCCTTCGCTCGAAGCCATCAGGCACACGCGCTGCGTGACGCGATCGACCACCATGCCGACATAGAGCTCCTTCTTGATGTCGGCGCCCTCCTCGATCAGCAGCCGCCGCACCTTCTGCCCGTCGGGGCCGGTCTGGTGCGTCTTCAGCTGCATGCCGAGAATCTGTGCGGCGCAGCTTTTCACTTCGTCCAGCGATTTCGCGAGTTTCACGCCGCCGCCCTTGCCGCGGCCGCCGGCGTGGATCTGCGCCTTCACCACCCACACCTTGCCCGGTATGGACTGCGCGGCCTTGACCGCCTCGTCGACGGAGAAACAGGGCACCCCCTTGGGCGTGGGCACGCCGTATTTGCGCAGCACTTCCTTGGCCTGGTATTCGTGGATTTTCATGTCTGGCTTCCTGGTTGAATCGCAATCGGATGATGGTCCAGACCGGCGGGCGCGCGCATTGACCCAGGTCAATCGCCGCTAATCGGTGCCGGTCTTCGCTTCGTGCTGCCAGCGCGGATAGTACAAGCGCACCGCTTCGCCGCCGGTGTCGAGCGCATGGCAGCGGTCGAGCTGGAACGGCTTCCTGCCGTCGTCATGGTTGTCGCGCTGCTCGCCCGCGAGCACCTGCACTGCCGCAGAGGGAAACTGCGCCAGCAGTTCAGTCAGGTGGGTGCAACCGTTTGCGCCGCCGAAACGCTCGTACAGCGCCTTGCGGAATCCGCGCATCAGGTTCAATCCCGCCAGCGCAGCATAGTCCGGCGCGATCGCCGCGCAATACGGCGGATAGGGCATGGCCTCGGTGGACGCCTCGGCACTGACCACGTTCATGCGCCGGTCTATGCTGAGGCGGATCCACATCTCGTGCACCGGGCTGCCGGCCGGCCGCAGCCCGGGCGCAAGCAGATAGTCCTCGGGCTTGATGTCAGTGAGGTGGGCTTCGATGTCCCACAAGCCATCGGCGCGCGCATAGCCTTCGAAGCGGACGCTGCGGGTGTGTTTGAGGATGCGGGAGGATGGATCTGCGGACAGCGGCATTGCGAGTACAAAAAATTTCATCCAAACAAGTTGCAGATGGTAACACAATCACAATCGCCCACCCCGGACCGCCGGCGCCCGGCGCGGACCGCCGCGGGCGCAAGCCGCGCAGTCCGGGCGCACGCGCGAAGGCTGACTCCATTAGAATCCACGTCATGCGCCAAGGCAGGCTTACATGAAACACGTCCTCGCCCTAGACCAGGGCACCACCAGTTCACGCGCCATCGTGTTCGCCGAAGACGGGTCGGTGCGCGCGCAGGCGCAGCAGGAATTCCGCCAGATCTTCCCGCATCCGGGCTGGGTCGAGCATGATCCGGAGGACATCTGGTCCTCGCAGCTCTCTGTCGCCCGGCGCGCACTCGCCCAGGCAGGGCTGAAGGCGACCGACATCGCCGCCATCGGCATTGCCAACCAGCGTGAAACCACGCTGCTGTGGGAGCGCAAGTCCGGCCATCCGGTGCACAACGCCATCGTCTGGCAGGACCGGCGCACCGCCGGCGCCTGCGCCAGCCTGAAGCGGCGCGGCAAGACCGGGATCGTGCGCAGCAAAAGCGGCCTGGTGCTGGACCCGTATTTCTCCGCCACCAAGCTCGCCTGGCTGCTCGACAGCATCCCCGGCCTGAGGCTGCACGCCGAGCGCGGCGAACTCGCCTTCGGCACGGTCGACAGCTGGCTTGCGTGGAAGCTCAGCGGCGGCGCGCTGCACATTACCGACGTGTCGAATGCCTCGCGCACCATGCTCTACAACATCCACACCGGGGACTGGGACGAGAAACTGCTCGCGCTGTTCCGCATCCCGCGCGCGCTGCTGCCGCGCGTGCTGCCGTCCTCGCGCGTCTACGGCGAGAGCAACAAGGAGATTTTCGGCGCCCCGATCCCGATTGCCGGCATCGGCGGCGACCAGCAAGCCGCCCTGTTCGGCCAGGCCTGCCACGCAGCCGGCATGGCCAAGAACACCTATGGCACCGGCTGCTTCATGCTGCTGCATACCGGCGCCAGCGCGGTGCCCTCCAAGCACGGCCTGCTCACCACACGCTGCGCCCAGCGCGGCGCCAAGGCGCAGTACGCGCTCGAGGGCGGCGTATTCATCGCCGGTGCCGTGGTACAGTGGCTGCGCGACGGCCTCGGCTTCATCCGCTCCTCGGCTGAAATCGAGGCGCTCGCCCAGAGCGTGGGGGATACCGGCGGCGTCTACCTGGTGCCCGCCTTCGCCGGTCTGGGCGCGCCGCACTGGGATGCGTACGCGCGCGGCACCATGCTCGGCCTCACGCGCGGCACCACGCGCGCCCACATCGCGCGCGCGGCGCTCGAGGCCATCGCCTACCAGTCGGCCGAAGTACTGCACGCGATGCAAAAAGACGCGGGCATACAACTGAAGGAGTTGCGCGTGGACGGCGGCGCCTCGGCCAACGACATGCTGATGCAGTTCCAGGCCGACATCCTCGGCGTGCCGGTGCTGCGGCCGAAGGTGCTCGAGACTACCGCGCTCGGCGCGGCTTATCTCGCCGGCCTGGCCACGGGCGTGTGGAAGAGCACCGCAGCAATCGGGCGCCAGTGGGCGGTGGGGCGCCGTTTCGAGCCGGACATGAGCCGCAGCGAAGCGCGCGAACGCATGGCCG
>JAAOZY010000127.1 GCA_012274205.1 Betaproteobacteria bacterium | reverse complement strand
CTGCAGGCAAAGGATTACCGTCCGGAAGAACTGCTCGCGGCGATGCAGAAAGCCAGCGTGCAGGCCGAACGCGCCGGCAAGATCATCCGCCGCGTGCGCGACTTCGTGAAGAAGAGCGAGCCCAACCGCGGCCCGGTGCAGATCGCCGAGGTCATCGAAGAGGTGATCGGTTTCGCCGAGATCGAAGCGCGCAAGGCGGGCGTGCGCGTCAGCATCGGCATTTCGCCCGAGCTGCCGGCAGCGTTCGCCGACAAGCTCATGATCGAGCAGGTGGTGCTCAACCTGGTGAAGAACGGCATCGAAGCGATGCACGACACGCCGCGCAGCGCGCGCGAGCTTGCGATCCACGCGCGCGCCAACGGCAGGGATTTCATCGAGGTCAACGTGGCCGATCGCGGTCACGGCGTGCTGGCCGAGTCGGCGGAGAAGCTGTTCGCGCCGTTCTACACCACCAAGCCCGAGGGCATGGGCATGGGACTCAACATATGCCGCTCCATCATAGAGTTCCTCCACGGCCGCCTGTGGACCGTGGCCAACCCCGGCGGTGGCAGCGTGTTCAGCTTTACTCTGCCGGTGAATCCGCGATGACCGAATCCAGGGTGCATATCGTCGATGACGACGAGGCGATGCGCGATTCGCTCAAGTGGCTGCTGGAATCGCACGAGCTCGAGGTCGAGCTGTATGCGTCGGGCGATGCGTTTCTCGCCGCATTCAACAGCGGCTTCCGCGGCTGCCTGGTGCTCGACGTGCGCATGCCCGGCATGAACGGGCTGGACCTGTACAGTCAGTTGCAGGCGCGCCATTCGACCCTGCCGGTGATATTCATTACCGGCCATGGCGACGTACCGATGGCGGTGTCGGCGCTGAAAAAAGGCGCTGTCGATTTCATCGAAAAGCCGTTCAACGACCAGGATATGCTAAGGCTGATCGAATCCTGCCTGACGCAGGACCGCGCCGCCGCAGCCAGGCGCGCGGAAGACGCCTCCGTGACGCAGCGGCTGCAGCGCCTGACCCAGCGCGAGCGCGAAGTACTCGCACTGATCGTCGCCGGCAAGTTGAACAAGCAGATCGCCGACGAACTCCGGATCAGCATCAAGACGGTGGAAGTGCATCGTTCCCGCGTAATGGAAAAAATGGGCGCCAATTCCGTGGCGGAGCTGGTCCAGCTGGCGCTGAGGCGCCACAGCTAGGCGCTTCGCTTTGCCGCGGCGCCGGCCGCCCCTGCCAGCATGATGTGCGCCAACCTTCAAGGATGAATCCGATATGACCGAGCCCAACCCTCTCCTAGATTTCAGCGGCCTGCCGCGCTTTGCCGCGATCCGTGCCGAGTACATTGCGCCTGCCGTGGATCGGCTGCTGGCGGAAAACCGCGCGCGCATCGACAGCCTGACGCGGCCGGAAACGCCCGCCACCTGGATCAAATTCGTGGCGCCGCTGGAGGATGCCAACGAAAGGCTGGCACGCGCCTGGGGCGTGGTCGGACACCTGCACGGCGTGCTCGATTCGCCCGAGCTGCGCGCCGCCTATAACGCGAACCAGCCGAAGATCGTCCAGTACTACACCGAGCTGGGCCAGAACCTGGCGCTGTTCGAAAAGTACAAGGCGCTCCGGGCCCTCCCCGAATACGCCGGGCTCACGCCGGCGCAGCGCAGAATCATCGACAACGAGATCCGTGATTTCCGCCTGTCCGGCGCCGAGCTGCCGCCAGCGCAGAAACAGCGCTTTGCCGCAATCTCGGAGGAACTGGCACAGTTGGCGACCAGGTTCTCCGAAAACCTGCTCGACGCGACCAACGCGTTTTCGCTGCATGTCGACGAGCGCGGCAAGCTCGAAGGCATCCCTGCGGACGTGCTCGAAACCGCGCGTGCGGCGGCGGAAAAAGACGGCAAACCCGGCTGGCAATTCAGCCTGAGGGCGCCCTCCTACGTGCCGTTCATGCAATACGCCGCGAGCCGCGGGCTGCGCGAGCAGATGTACCGCGCCTATGTCACGCGCGCGAGCGAATTCGGCAAGCTCGAGCTCGACAACACGCCGCTGATCACGCGCATACTCAAGCTGCATCAGGAGGCGGCGCGGCTGCTCGGCTATGCCAACCACGCCGAGGTCTCGCTGGTGCCCAAGATGGCGCAAACACCGCAGCAGGTGCTCGATTTCCTCGAAGACCTCGCCGCCAAAGCGCTGCCTTTTGCGCGCAAGGATTACGCCGAATTGTGCGATTTTTCGGCGGCCGAACTCGGCCTGGAGCAACTCGAGTCCTGGGACCTCGCCTACGCCTCGGAAAAGTTGCGCGTCACGCGCTATGCTTTTTCCGATGAAGAGGTAAAGCAGTATTTTCCGGAAGCCAAGGTGATTCAGGGCATGTTCCGGGTGGTGGAGACCATCTTCGGCGTGCGCATCGAAGCCGATGCGGCCGAAACCTGGCATCCGACGGTGCGCTTTTTCCGCGTGAACGATGGCGAGGGCAGGCTGCTCGGCCAGTTCTATCTCGATCCCTACGCGCGCGACACCAAGCGCGGCGGCGCCTGGATGGACGAAGCCATCAGCCGGCGCAGGCTGGGCGGGCGCGTGCAGACCCCGGTGGCCTATCTCACCTGCAATTTCTCGGAGCCGGTGGGCGGCAAGCCGGCGCTGTTTACCCACGATGAAGTACTGACGCTGTTCCACGAATTCGGCCACGGCCTGCATCATTTGCTCACCGTCGTCGACTACATCGGTGTCTCCGGCATCCACGGCGTGGAATGGGACGCGGTCGAACTGCCGAGCCAGTTCATGGAAAATTTCTGCTGGGAATGGGAGGTGCTTGCACACATGACGGCGCATGTCGACAGCGGCGCGCCGCTGCCGCGCGCGCTCTTCGACAAGATGCTGGCCGCGAAGAACTTCCAGAGCGGCATGCAGACCGTGCGCCAGCTGGAATTCTCGCTGTTCGACATGCATCTGCACTACGATTTCGACGCGGGGGGCAGCAAGACACCGCAGCAGCTGCTGGACGAAATCCGCAGCCGCGTGGCAGTGGCGCTGCCGCCGCCCTACAATCGTTTCCAGAATAATTTCTCGCACATCTTCGCCGGCGGTTATGGCGCCGGCTATTACAGCTACAAGTGGGCCGAGGTGCTTTCGGCCGACGCCTACGGCCTGTTCGAGGAAAACGGCGTACTCGACGCGCGCAGCGGCAGGCGATTTCGCGACGAAATACTGTCGGTGGGCGGCAGCCGGCCGGCGCTCGACTCGTTCAAGGCGTTCCGCGGCCGCGAACCGACGCCGGATGCGCTGCTGCGGCACAGTGGTATGATTGGAGCCTGAGAGGCCATCTCAGAATTAACGAAATGGCCCTGATTTAGGGGAGTATGAGGGGAGATATCCCCTCATTTTGAAATAAGCTCTAAGAATCCCTAGCAAGAGCATATCTTTTTGTCGGGTGCTCCATGCGCGCCATCACTGCATTCACTCTTCTGGTATTTGCGCTCGCCGTGCAGGCCCAGCTGTATCGCTGGACCGACGAAAACGGCAAGGTGCATTACACCGACACCCAGCCGCCGGCCAGCGCCAAGAACGTGGAAAAGAAGGGCAAGGCGCGGGTGAGCGAAGCGGAGGCCGCCGCCGCGCAGCAATCCTACGCGCTGCAGCAGGCGGTGAAAAACTTTCCGGTGACCATTTACAGCTCCAAGGAATGCGGCAATCCGTGCAAGGACGGGATTGCGTATTTGAAGAAGCGCGGCGTGCCGTTCACCGAAAAGGCCGTGGCAACGCGGGCTGAAATCGACGAATTGATCAAACTGGCCGGCGCCCCGCGCGTGCCGGTAATGGTCGTCGGCGTCACCACCCTGAAGGATTTCGAAGAGCAAGGTTGGAGCGAGGCGCTCGACACCGCCGGTTATCCCAAATCCGGGACGCCTTAAACCGAGTCCGCCGCTCGCGCGCAAGCGCACCATACCGCGTACCTTCCGTTTCCTTCGAGCCGGCGATATATGCCGGCCGCCGCCTCAACCGGAAAATTCCCCTCCCGGAGCAGGTGTATACCAAAAATACGCGCGGCGACCTGAGCTAGCCGCTTGAAATTCCACGCGAATTTTCTGGCGCGCAGGCTAAGGCGCACAAAAAAAATATTCTTCCGAGCATCCGCCCGGCCCTTGCGGCGTTCCAGTTCGCACCTGCCATCATCGCTTAACATTTTGATTATAAGAAATGTTTTAACGCCGACTTGGCATCTGGTACGACTGTTGCATAGCATAGGTCAAGCAAAGCAAGCGAGGGGATCGAAATGGACGAGAAGACAAAAATTCTAGTAGTAGACGACGAAGAGGTAGTGCGTCTGAGCCATATCCGCACGCTTGCAAGCATTCATTGCGACGTGGAAGTGGTCAGGAGCGGCGACGAAGCCCTGAATGTGATGGCGCAGCGACCCGCGGACGTGGTGCTGCTCGACCTGCGCATGCCCGGCATGGACGGAATGGCAGTGCTTAAGGCGATCAAGCAAAACTGGCCCGAAACCGAAGTCGTCATCATCACGGGCTACCCGAACATAGAGACGGCCAAGGAGGCGGTGCGCCTCGGTGCGTACGACTACCTGGCCAAGCCAGTTGGCCCGGATGAAGTGATCAACGTCGCCAGCGGCGCGATTACGCAGAAGAAATGGGCGCTGCACAAAGACAGGCAGCAAGCGGACGCAGGATTGGGCGCGGCTGCCGGTTACAGTTTCAAATCCAGCAATTTCACCAATTGAAGCACAAGGAGAATGTCATGGGTGCCTTACGCAAAGTTCTGGTAGTCGATGATGACCCGGTGGTCGGCAAGAGTTTCGACCGGGTTCTTTCCGGGAAAGGCTACGCGGTAATCACCGCGAGCGACGGTCGGGAGGCTCTGAGCAAGCTTGAAGCGGAGAGCTACGATCTCGTATTCACCGACATCAAGATGCCGGGCATGAGCGGCCTCGAGATGGCCGAGCAGCTGAAGCAGCGCCAGCCATGGCTGCCGGTAGTGATCGTTACCGGCTACGGCTCACCTGACAACGAAACCAGGGCCGAAGCCGCCGGCGTATCCGCTTTCCTGCGCAAACCGCTTTCGCCGGAGATGATAGAAAACAGCGCGGAAAAAGCCCTGCTGGAAAAAGCCGCCGATGCGCGCCACGCTGTTGCAGCACCGGCCGCCGCCGAGGTGGCAGCGGCTCCCGCGCCGGGCGCATTACAAGGCGTCGCGCGCGTAGTCAAGAATATCGCGCTGTTCCTGGCGGCTCCGTTCGTGGGGCTGGCCTACATCCTCACCTTCCCCATCGTCGGTCTGGGCATGCTCGCCTGGATGGCGATCCAGGCGCAGCAGAAGAAATCCGCGGTAGCGAATATGGCGCATCCGGTGCCGGTGGCTTCGAGCATCGCGAAAAGCACCGCGATATTCCTGGCTGCGCCTTTCATCGGCTTGGTATATGTCATCGTAGGCCCGATCGTGGGACTTGGGATGCTGCTCTGGTTCGGTTTCCAGGCCTGGGGCAAGCTCGGCGCCAACGCGCTGGCGCATCACCCCGACGCGAAATAGCAGCGCGTCAGCGGTCGCACAGAATGATCGCCGGGGGGCGAAATGCCTCCCGGCGATTTTCTTTGATAGTCTGGAATCAAGCGGGACCGTAACGCCGCGCCGGCTCCCGCTGCAATCGGGCTCGCCCGCCTTCGCCACCTGGCTCGCGACGAGCGCGCTTCCTAACCGCCGACGCTGTGCTCGTCCTCGACTTCCTCGTAGCCGGTCAGCATGGATTTTATGTGCGCGATGCGCGTGTGGCCGAGGGTCGCGAGATAGATGTGCATCGGGATGAATCCCGCGAAGAAAATGAAAATGAGCACGTGTGCCGTATCCACCACGCGCACCCCTCCGAGAACGTCGATCATGCCGGAGAAGCGACTGACGTCCCACAACAGCACCCCGGTATAGAACTGCAGCGGCACCAGCAGCAGCATGATGACCTGATAACTCATGCTCTGCATTGAGTTGAACTTCTGGTAGACGCTGACGTGGTGGGGATTGGGCTCGCCCTTGAATATGCCGTAGCCATAAAACATGGCCTGGCGGAAACTCGCGCGAAAATGCTTCATCGGGCTCAGTTCGGGGTGATATACGCGGATCTTGTCTGTAAACAGGTAAAACACCAGCCAGATGAAGAAATTGCCTATAAGCACAAAGCCGATCCAGTTATGCAGGACCACCGCCGTTCGGAACGACATCAGATTGAACAATCCGATATAACGGATCTGAAAGCCGGTGACGAGCATCGCCACGAATCCGGCCGCATTGATCCAGTGCCAGATCCTGACGGGGAGCGGGTGAACGTAAATTCTTGGCATTGCCTTGTTCCTTTTGCTTTGTGGCGCCGTCGGCGGCTGGGTGAATCGTGACCCGCGCCGGTCTCGGCTCGTCGCGCTTCAGGAGTCCTCTTTCCCGCTGATCTTCTTCGCGTATTTCTTGAACAACCAGCGTACCGTCATGTGGCCGATCGGCGCCCCGATGCCGCCCATCACCGCAAGTACGAGGAGCCAGTCCAGCAGCTTGATGCGGGTGCCGCCGATGGCATAAAAGCCGCTCACCGAATCCATCGAGACAATCGAGTGCAGCACTTCGGGCTTGGCTCCATAGCGCACCGGCCTGCCGTCCGGGCCGACGATGGATACCGTGACGCTCTGAAACGCGTCGGCGCCCTGCTGGTGGCACTTGGCGCAGTCCCGGATTGCCTGGGATTTGGCCGTGAGCCGATGCGCGTCGATGCCTTTAATAAGCTCGAGGCGGCCCCGCAGCGTCGTCTTGTTGTCCGTTGCGTCGCGGTTGAATTCGCGCAGCAGGCTGTACAGTGCCATCGCGTCGAGGTCGCCGCCCTTTACTTTGGCCGAGCGGACCCAGTTGTCAAATTGCGGCACGCCCTCCTTTTCCGCAACGCTCTGCTTGGTCACGTTGTCATACAAGCGCAGATCGACCTTGCGCTTGGCGCCCGGAGCATGGCAGGCGGGGCAGGATACGGTCTCGAAATGCTGCGCGGCATTCGGCAGCCAGGTCTCGTGCGCGGCCAGCGCGTCCGGGTGGCATCCCAGACAGGCGTTTTTCAGCTGATCCCCGGTGGTTGCGGGGCTTACGTCGTGCGCGCGATGGCAATTCGAGCACTCCAGGCCCGCCTTGCCGTGCACGCTGCCGGCGTACGCATCATAAACGGACCCGTGACATTTGCTGCACGGTGCCCCGGTCGCCGCATCATAGGCGGCTTTGGCCATGACCGTATGCGGATTGTGGCAGTCCGTGCAGATGGGCGCGACCGGGTTGCCCTCGCGTACCAGGGCAGCATGAATGCTGCCCTGGTAGAGTTTGAGTACCTCGCCGTGACAGGAGGCGCAAACCTTCGTTCGCTCAATCGAATACTCGCGAAGTCCGGGGATCTTGGTCTTGGACGGAGGATGGTTTTCGAGGGTAACGGTGCCGTGGCAGACGGCGCACCCGATCATGCTATGAACCGACTTCGCAAACTTCGCCCCATCCACGTGCAGGGCGAGTTTTTCTCCGTTCTGCAGTTCCTTCTCCATCCCGGCGGTCGAGTGGCAGGCGAGACATTGCTGGTCCACTTTGTTGGAAGCGGCAATGCCGGCGGCGCGGGCGGTGCCTTGACCCAAGAACAGCGCGCCGGCCATGGCAAAAAGCGCAGCCAGAGCCAGCCTTGCAAACCTTCTACCTTGCATGATTCCCGTCCCTACGTATGACGCGGATGCGTCCTATCGATCATTGGGCAAACCGATATAAGCCTGGCGTCGAAGACCGCAACTCCGCACTGACGCTCCTGGGGGCGCGAGCGCCGCGCTCCAGTGCATCGGAAATTTCATTTAGAACGCTGACCTCATCAGACGATTGCATGGCGATCGGCCTCTGCGCCAGGCAAAGACAATGCGCGTTTGCCCATTCGACCCAAAACACACTTTATAGCAGATGCGGTATAGGGAATTTGATCTGGATCATGCACCATGATCCCCGCCCCCGGGTCACGCCTGTCGGGCGCGCAGCTGCCGCACCCGGGTTGACTTCCTCCTCTTGCTCGACCGGCGATGGCCGCTATTGTAAAGGCAGGTGAACGGTGAACGTCGTTCCCTTTCCAAGTTCGCTGTCTACGCTGATCGTTCCGTCATGGCTGTCGATGATTCCCCATGTCACCGCAAGCCCAAGCCCGTTTCCGTGCTGGCCTTTCGTGGTGAAAAACGGCTCGAATATTCTGGACAAGTCCTCCTTGGCAATCCCCTGCCCGGTATCCGTTACCTTCACTTCCAGGTAATCCCTGCTGCCCGCTTCATCCATCGCCCGCCATCGCTGCCAGGAGCATTCCGGATTGGTGCATCCTTCGAACATTCCGTGCGACAGCACTTCAAAATTGCATACTGAAGATCCGCACTTGGGACAGTTCATGCCCTCCTCGATCAGCGAGATATTGCATTGCGGACATGAGATCCGCAGGTCCTTGCCCTTCTCCACATGAATTCCGTACTCATGCCGGTGTCTCCCATAGACCGGATCCAGGTTCATCACGCCGTGGTTGCCATTGGAGACCACTTTGACCCTTATCGACGGCAGGCCGTAGATCTTCAATTCACTGTCCATCAGATCGTGCCCTTTGGGGCACACCGCCGCTTTTACCAGTGCCAACCCCTGCGGTGAAAGCGAAATCAGCGAAGGCACGACGGTAATCCTGCCGCCATTGTCGCCGATCGCGTCGGCGGCGTTGACCAGCAGATTTATGATCACCTGCTGAATTTGATTGGCGTCGACCTTTGCTTCCGGCAAGGATGCATCAAAGCGCGCATCCAGTTCGATCCGCTTCAGCAGCAGTTGGCTGGCGACTACTTCTATTGCGCTCTTCAGTATCTTGTTGATGTCGGCATTGTGCTTTTTTGGAATGGACTGCCGGGAAAAATCGAGCAGGCCCTTGACGATTTCCCTGCTCCGTATTGTTTCCCTGACTATGACCTCCAGGTTTTCCTGCAGCTCCGGATTGTCCTTCGTTCGCTTGAGAAGAAAACTGCTGTAGGTCAATACACCCGTCAGCGGGTTGTTTATCTCATGCGCCACGCCGGCCGCAAGCCGCCCCAACGAGGCCATTTTGTCGGCCTGGAACAGCTGCAGCTTTGCTTCTGCGAGGCTTTTGGTCATTTTGTTGAATGACCTGGCAAGGATGCCGAGTTCGTCCTTCCCGGGATTTTCGATGGTGTAATTCAGATTGCCCTCGCTGACCTGATTGGTTGCTTTTACCAATTCGCTGACGGGCTTGCCGATCCATTTCCTTACGAAATAGGCGATAAAGGCGCTCATGACGAGCGTGGCAATGACCGCGAATACGATCAATCTGAATTTGCTTTCCTCGATCTGCCGGTCTACGTCTTCCAGGTCCATTTTGATGTCCAGCACACCCAGCACCGTCTGGTCCTTGGCGTGTGCATGGCAGGCCGCCTGATAGCAGGAGGGCTGGTTGTAAATCGGGTTTATTACCGCAAGGATGCGCGGAGATTCCGGATTGATCCGGTAGATGCGCATCCTCTCGTCACTTGGCAATCTCTGCAGCGGCGCATTTTCGGTGTGGCATGCATAGCAGCTTTCAGCGCGCTTATCGATTACCTGCCCGATCAACTCATTGCGAGAAGAGAACGTCACCACCCCTTCCTTATTGAGGATGCGGATCTCCGTAATGCTCGGTTCATGCGAAACCGTATTGATGATGGCGCGTATCTCTTCTTTCTTGTTTTCCAGCATGCTTGTAAGCGTGCTGTTCTTTATTGCGTCACTCAGCTTGTTCGCATGTATTCCCGCCTGGGACAGCAGCGCGTCGCTTTGCGCGCTAATGCTGAAATAGGAAAACACGCCGACAATGACGATGGTCAGCATGCCGATTGCGACTATCAGTTTCCGTCCTATGCGCGTATCGGTGAAATGCATTACAGGGTTCCGGATAGTGGGGTTTTGCCTAGATCCGCGGGCGGCAATTCACTGGATCAAACGCGGGTTCGCGCAGGGCATGTCTGCCAGGCGTTGGCAGTCGCGTTTGCTCCGGCAGCGCCTGCGCGGAACCGGAACGCCGGCGCGATCAGGCCCAAGCTGCGCGCATCCTGTCGGTCAGTCGGAAGCCCCATGCCCCGGCTTGCGCCCGTTGGAATTTGCATCATTCTTTTCCGGACCTGACAGATACCTTATCAAAAGCACGCCCAGAACCAGAAAGGAGAGCAACAGAAGGTATGCCAAACCCTTCGTTTCGAATATGTTCACATAACTGTAGTATTCCACGGTGACTCCTTGCTCTATTCCTTGCTGAACACCGACATCCGCGTAACCACCCATCTGAAGACCCACACTTCCACGAAAACCACCATTAGCGTCACAACGATTTCCTGCCAGGACGGATAGTATTTGTTCGGCACGTACCAGTTATACGCGATCAGACAGATATTTTGCCTGTTGAGAATGACGCCCAGCACGGTCATGATCGCAGCCACCCGGATGACCCCGAATTTCTTGTTTCTCACTCCATAGGCGAACATGAAGCAGGGTATCAACACAAAGCCGATGACTTCGACGAGGTACCAATAACCCCACGGGCCATTGATCAGCTTCCATTTCTCTCCATGCATGAATATGAACGCAAGGAAGAAGTAATAGACAAACATTGTGATCGCAGCGCCTTTGGCCAAGCCCAGCACAATATCGTCGTGGGAATGGTGCATCTTCTCTCCGATCAGATTGCTGAATACCTTGAAACTGATCGTTCCCTCGAATATCACCATCGCCAATCCGCCAAAAATGCTTGAGACAAAATACAGCAGTGGAATGTACTCCGAGTACCAGAGCGGGTGAATCTTGGGTTTGGCCATCAGAAACATCCCGCCGATGCCGGATTGATGCAGCATCGAAAGCGTAATACCCACTATCACCGTCCCCAGCGTCAAACTGGTAAGCAATTTCCGCAGCCTCTCCCAGTGCGCCCATTCGGCGATAGTTGGCGAAAATTCCAGAAACAAGGCGCCCGTATAGAGCAGGAAGTGCCAGGCAACGAGAAACAGGACGGAGTTATAGCCAAACGAGTTTCCAATTATCGGATTTATGATGTGCCAAGGCCGTCCCAAATCCAGCACCAAGGCGCCGGAATAAAAGACATAGGCGAGCAAACCGTTCAAAATCGTTACCTTCAGAACCGAGTGATACTTTTCAATCCTCAGAACGTAAACGACAAAGCAAAGGACATACGCCCCCCCCGCGAGGGCGACACCGGTCATCACGTCGAAGCCGATCCAGAATCCAAACGGGTATTGCTGGGAGAGATTGGTTACCGCTCCGAGGCCAAGGGTAAAACGAAAGTACAGAATTACCAGGCCCGCGAGTATGACCGGAATCGATATGATATTGAACGGCGTTAGCCATTTACCCCGCGGTTTTAGTTCCTCGATAAGGAATTTCGCGAATCTAAGGAATTCGCTGGCGGGAATTGCTGCGGTATTCATTGGTCCGCCCCCTTTTCGGTCCAGTCGTCATCTTTGTGCAATTTGTCTTTTCGGTCGGTTAGCACGTTCAACGCCAGCAGGAACGCCGGAACACCGAATTCAATGAGCGGAATGGAAATGAGGAACTCTCTCGTATATTCTGGATATGGGGTTGTGCCGAGATCGGTCCGAAAGCCGATTTGATCGAACGGCACCGCCGACAGGTATAGCCAGCCGGTACCCCCGGCTTCGTTTTCCCCGTAGATGTGATGCACGTATTTGTCCGGATGGCTATAGACACGATGGCGTGCGATTTCCATCAACTCTCTTTTCTGGCCAAACATCAGGGCATCCTCGGGACAGGACTCCACGCAGGCGGGCTTCTTGCCTTCCTGGAGTCTGTCGTAGCACATGTCGCACTTCATGATTCTCGGATTCCATCCCGAATACTCGAATTTTGGAATATCGAAGGGACAGGAAATCATGCAAAATCTGCATCCCATGCACTTGTCACCGTCCCAGGTTACCGGCCCTTCTTTGGTCTTGAGCATTGCGTTCACCAGACACGCCGCGGCACAAGCGGGCTGCCAGCAATGCAGGCATTGCTTTTTGACGAATATTTCGCCTTTCGCCGTATTGAAGCTATTCACCACCGTGAACTGCTTTTCGCTCGTATCCCTGATTTGCGCAAGCGCGTTATCGCTTTTTGGATCCGGAACAAAATTCTGATGCGTTTCTGAACACGCTACCTCGCAGGCTCTGCAACCGTTACATCTGGTCGTATCGACCAGCACCCCGACGAACTCTTTTGGCTCTCTTGCATCGTCGGCCTTGATATTTACGTTGGGTATGCCTCCAGTACCTACGGTAGCCGAGGCGATCAAGAACTGTCGTCTATCCACGATAATTCCTATTTAGAGGCGGTTGTTCGAGCGAATGACACTACTCAAAACGTCTTCTTTCCCGAGTGGCACTTCTCGCACGCCACGCTTGCTTCTTTGCCGGTGCCCACGGGGTGACAGGTCCAGCACTGCTTGTGAATCACCACTTTCGCGCTAAGCGTTTCATCAGCGATATTCGTTGGATTCTTTTCATGGCAACCCGAACAGGTGTATGCGTTCTGCCTTGTCGCTCCCGGCACCCCGTGACACATTTCACATTGGATGGAGGAGGATTTAGTGTAAGCCGGATGAGGAGTGACGAGTTCTTTTGCATCGATGGAATGGTGGCACTTGACACATTTGATCGAGAGATCCTTTGTGTGCATCTGGTGACGGAATAGAACCGCGCCTACCGTGGAGGGGAAACTTCTTTCCGCCGGGATCGCAACGGTGTCGGATTTCGAGGGCAAACTGGCGGCAAGGAGCGCCAGCATGGCGGCTACCGCTGCGATGTGCTTGAGCATAACTATCCCCTTCCGGTTACATGGCTAAGAGCTCTGCAGCTAGCTCAAGTTGTCAGCTGCCGGCGAAGGAAGGTGGCAGCGAACGCTTCCACAAGCCTCTCTTCCGCTTTTTGTTCTTTGGCCTTGTCGCCGCCGTTGCCCGCGGAAGCGCTGCGGGTGCCTTCCTGGTCGATCCCTTTGGCGAGTTCGCCGTATTTGTCGATTTCCTCGCGGTACCAGTTGATGGTATCTGCGCCGATTTTCAGTGAACGGAGCTCTTCCGCGAGATTGGTCGGTTCGATGCAGCACATCCAGCTCAGTTCAAACGGACTTAGCGCGATCAGGTCCGGGTGCTCAATGTG
>JAAOZY010000126.1 GCA_012274205.1 Betaproteobacteria bacterium | reverse complement strand
ACGTCCATGTACTCGACGCGATCCGGCGTCGCGAGCATGAATTCGTTCTTGTTGCGGCAGGACACCAGGCCTTCCTTGAGCTTGCCCTTGTCCAGGTCTGCGTTCGCCTGGGCAATCACGAAATTGCCCTCTTCGATCGCCGACAGGTAATCGATCTGGTCGGTGACCTTGCTGTTTTCGACCTTGCGGTACGGCGTCTCCATGAAACCGTACTGGTTGGTGCGCGCGAACAGCGCGAGCGAATTGATCAGGCCGATGTTCGGGCCTTCCGGCGTCTCGATCGGGCAGACGCGGCCGTAGTGCGTCGGGTGCACGTCGCGCACCTCGAAGCCGGCGCGCTCGCGCGTCAGGCCGCCCGGTCCCAGCGCGGAGACGCGGCGCTTGTGCGTGATCTCCGACAGCGGGTTGGTCTGGTCCATGAACTGCGACAGCTGGCTCGAACCGAAGAACTCCTTGATCGCCGCCGAGATCGGCTTGGCGTTGATCAGGTCGTGCGGCATGAGGTTGTCCGACTCCGCCTGCGACAGGCGCTCCTTCACCGCGCGCTCCACGCGCACCAGGCCGGCGCGGAACTGGTTTTCCGCGAGTTCGCCCACCGAACGCACGCGGCGGTTGCCGAGGTGGTCGATGTCGTCGATCTCGCCGCGGCCGTTCCTGAGTTCGACCAGGATGCGGATCACCGCGAGGATGTCGTCGTTCGACAGCGTCACCGCGCCGGTAAGTTCGCTCCTGCCGACACGGCGGTTGAATTTCATGCGGCCCACTGCCGACAGGTCGTAGCGCTCTTCGGCATAGAACAAGCCGTTGAACAAGGACTCCACCGCCTCTTCCGTGGGCGGCTCGCCCGGGCGCATCATGCGGTAGATGGCGACGCGCGCCGCGAACTGGTCGGCGGTCTCATCCATGCGCAGGGTCTGCGAGATGTACGGGCCCTGGTCCAGGTCATTGGTGTAAATGGTCTGGATGCTGGAGGATTCGGCCTCTTTCAGCTTCGCCAGCGTCGTCTCGGTGATCTCGTCGTTGGCGCTGCCCAGGATCTCGCCGGTCTCGGTGTCGACCACGCTGTGCGCGAGCACGCGCCCCAGCAGATATTCATCGGGCACGGCAATCTTCTTGATCCCTGCCGCTTCCATGTCGCGGATGTACTTGACGGTGATGCGCTTGTCCTTGGGCACGATTACCTTGTCGTGCTTGTCCAGGATGTCGAACTTGATGGTCTCGCCGCGCAGGCGCTCCGGCACCAGTTCGAACTGAACGCCCTTCTTGCTGAAGTGGAAAGTGTCGAAAGCGAAAAATTCCTTCAGTACCTGCTCCGGTGTCAGGCCTATTGCCTTGAGCAGGATCGTCACCGGCATCTTGCGCCTGCGGTCAACGCGGAAATAGAGGTAGTCCTTCGGGTCGAACTCGAAATCGAGCCAGGAGCCGCGGTAGGGAATGATGCGCGCCGAGAACAGCAGCTTGCCCGAGCTGTGCGTCTTGCCGCGGTCGTGCTCGAAGAACACCCCCGGCGAGCGGTGCAGCTGGCTGACGATGACGCGCTCGGTGCCGTTGATGACGAACGAGCCGGTGGTGGTCATGAGCGGAATCTCGCCCATGTAGACCTCCTGCTCCTTCACTTCCTTGATCGTGGGCTTGCTCGCTTCCTTGTCCATGATGGTCAGGCGCACCTTGGCGCGCAGCGGGCTGGCAAAGGTGAGGCCGCGCTGCTGGCATTCCTTGACGTCGAACGGCGGCTCTCCGAGGGCATAGCTGACGAATTCCAGGCGCGCGTTCTTGGAATGGCTTTCGATCGGGAAAATCGAGGTGAAGGCAGCCTGCAGGCCTTCGTTCTTGCGCTTCTCCGCCGGCACGGCGGCCTGCAGGAACGCCGTGAAGGAGTCGAGCTGCGTGGCGAGCAGGAACGGCACGTTCAGCACGGCTGCGCGCTTGGCGAAACTTTTGCGGATACGCTTTTTCTCGGTCGAGGTGTAGACAATGGCGGCGGCGGTCATAACAGCTCCAGTTCAGAATGCAGGAGTCGGAATTCAGATACAGGGGTCACAAGGCAGCAATCAGCGACGCAAAATGCCCCGGTCTGATCACTCTCTTCGAACCTCTGCGCAAATTCTGCGCAATCGATCGGCAATATTCAAAAAAGGCAAGGGCCGGCAGCCCATAAAGCGGCTGCCAGCCCGATTGCCGCAACAATTACTTCATCTCGGCTTTTGCGCCGGCTTCGGTCAGTTGCTTGACGATGTCTTCCGCATCTTTCTTCGATATGGCTTCCTTCACCGCCTTGGGCGCGCCATCGACCAGGTCTTTGGCTTCTTTCAGGCCCAGGCCGGTGATTGCGCGGACCACCTTGATCACGTTGACTTTGCTTTCGCCGCATGCGTTGAGCATGACGGTGAATTCGGTCTGCTCTTCCGCAGCAGGGGCAGCGGCGCCCGCGGCGGCCGGAGCGGCCACGGCGACGGCGGCCGCGGCCGATACGCCGAATTTCTCTTCCATTTCCTTGATCAGGGTGGAGAGTTCCAGCACGGTCATGTTTGCAACTGCGTCCAGTATTTCTGCTCTTGCTAGTGCCATTTGTTGCTCCTGAATGTTAAATCGTAAAGGTTGTCGAAACTGGTAAGGAAGTTCTGGAAATGCGCTCAGGCGGCGGCTTTCTCTCTTTGATCGCGTACTGCTGCGAGAGTGCGCACGAACCTGCCCGGCACTTCATTGAGCGTCTGCACGAACTTGGCCACCGGCGCCTGCATGGTGCCGAGCAGCGTGGCAAGCAGCTGCTCGCGGCTGGGCATGTTGGCGAGCGCAGTGACTTCCTTGGCGGAAATCACCGCATTCGGCAGGCCCCCGGCCTTGATCACGAAGTGCTCGTTGCCCTTGGCAAAGTCGTTCAACACCTTGGCGCTCAGCACCGGGTCGGACGAAATGCCGTAGACGAGCGGACCGGTCATCTTGTCGGCCAGCTTGTCGAACGGCGTGTCCTTCACGGCACGGCGCACCAGGGTGTTTTTCAGCACCCGCAGGTATACGCCCGACTTGCGCGCCTTCGCGCGCAGGTCGGTCATAGCGCCCACTTCCAGACCACGGTACTCAGCGACGATGATCGCCTGCGCTTTCGAAACCTGCGCGGACACTTCAGCGACTACCGCCTTCTTTTGCTCGAGATTGAGACCCAAGGTCTACCTCCAATCAAATGCAGGGTTCGGAACACGGGGCGCAGACCAAATATGTTCTGCACCCCAGCACTCATCACTCTGCGTTACGGTTACGGCGACCTTACATTCAGGAAACATTTCCTGTTTGGGGCACGCCATCTGCGTTGGGCATTGCGGGTGTCGGCTGACGCGCGGCGCTCAACAGCCCCGCCACGCGTTCGTCCTGCACCTGCAACCGATTAAGCTTTCGGGCCGTTCGCGCCGGCGGAATCCGGTCTCCCGATGCCCGCCACCCGCCTGCCCTCGAACCCCAACGGTCTTTGATAACCCGCGGCGGCGATGCCCTGCCGCAGCGGCCCAAAGTTCCTGTGGTTGCGCCCGCGGCGCAACCCGTCAATTCCTCAGCCGCTTACGCTCGCGACATCCACGCGAATGCCCGGACCCATGGTGCTCGACCCCGACAGCTTCTGCAGATAGATGCCCTTGCTCGCGGCAGGTTTGGCCTTGTTGAGGGCTTCCACCAGCGCCTTCAGGTTCTCGCACAGCGCCTCGGGCTCGAATGACGCCCGGCCGATCGTGCATTGCACGATGCCGGCCTTGTCGGCGCGGTATTGCACCTGGCCGGCCTTGGCGTTTTTGACCGCGGTGGCAACGTCCGGTGTGACCGTGCCCACTTTCGGGTTCGGCATCAGGCCGCGCGGACCGAGAATCTGGCCCAATTGGCCGACGATGCGCATGGTGTCCGGACTGGCGATGATCACGTCGAAATCCATCTTGCCGGCCTTGATCTGCTCTGCCAGGTCCTCCATGCCGACGATGTCGGCGCCCGCCGCTTTGGCCGCGGCGACCTTGTCACCCTGGGCGAATACGGCGACGCGCACGTTCTTGCCGGTCCCTGCGGGCAGCACCACCGAACCGCGCACGCTCTGGTCGGATTTCTTGGCGTCGATGCCCAGATTGATGGCCACATCGACCGATTCGTCGAATTTCGCCTTGGCCGCCTGCTTCATCAGCTTCATCGCATCCAGGGCCGCATAGGCCTTGTTGCGTTCGACCAGATCGGCGACGGCCTTCTGGCGTTTGCTCAGTTTCGCTACGACCTGATTCATTTCACCCCCTCCACAATTACGCCCATGGAACGTGCGCTGCCGGCAATAGTGCGGACAGCCGCATCCAGATCGGCGGCGGTGAGGTCAGGCATCTTGGTCTTGGCGATCTCCTCGGCCTGGGCGCGCGTCAGCTTGCCCACTTTATCGGTATGCGGCACCTTGCTGCCCTTGTCGATTCCGGCCGCTTTTTTGATCAGCACGCTCGCGGGCGGCGTCTTGATGACGAAAGTGAAGCTCTTGTCCGCGAACGCGGTGATGACCACCGGCAGCGGCAGGCCCGGCTCCACCTTCTGCGTCTGCGCGTTGAACGCCTTGCAGAATTCCATGATGT
>JAAOZY010000125.1 GCA_012274205.1 Betaproteobacteria bacterium | reverse complement strand
GCGGCCAGGCGCCGCGGGCTGAGCATCGAACTGCTCGACCTGCGCAACTCGGGCGACACCGCCGGCGGGCACGATCGTGTCGTAGGCTACGGCGCATTCGCGCTGTGGGAGGGCGCGTCGCGCTTCACGGCGGAGCACGGGCGCACGCTGCTTGGAATTGCGCGGCACAGCATCGGGGCCGCGCTCGGCGTGTCCGCGACCAGGCGGCTGCCCGACGAGGCATGGCTGAAGCCGCTGCGCGCGAGCTTTGTCACCCTGACCCAGGACGGCCAGCTGCGCGGTTGCATCGGCAGCCTGGAAGCGCAGCGACCGCTGGGCGAAGACGTAAGCCGCAATGCGCGCGCGGCGGCGCTGTCCGATCCGCGCTTCGCGCCGCTCGCGCGCGAAGAACTCGCTGTTACACGCATTGAGGTGTCGCTGCTGTCGACGCCCAAGCCGCTGGCGTTTGCCGACCACGCCGAACTGATCGCGCAATTGCAGCCCGGCGAAGATGGCCTGATTCTCGAATGCGGCGCGGCGCGCGCCACGTTCCTGCCGCAGGTATGGGAGGGACTGCCCGATCCCGAGCGCTTCATCGCCGAACTCAAACGCAAAGCCGGCCTCGAGCCGGGGCTGAGCACGGCCAGATGCCGCATCCAGCGTTACCGCGTGCTGAAATGGACGGAAGGGGAGCTCAGCGCATGAGCGTTGCCGAAAGCACCTATCCCGCGCGCTGGTGGCACATGCTCGACGACGGCAGGATGCAGTGCGATCTGTGCCCGCGCGACTGCCGGCTGCATGAGGGGCAGCGCGGGCTGTGTTTCGTGCGCATGCGCGCGGGCGGGCAGATGCTGCTCACCACCTACGGCCGCTCCTCCGGCTATTGCGTCGACCCGATCGAGAAGAAACCGCTCAATCAGTTTTATCCGGGTTCGAGCGTGCTTTCCTTCGGCACCGCCGGCTGCAACCTCGCCTGCAAATTCTGCCAGAACTGGGATATATCCAAGTCGCGCGATATGGACAGCCTGGCCGATGCGGCCAGTCCGGAAGCGATCGCCCGGGCGGCGCTGAAACTGGGCTGCAAGAGCGTCGCCTTCACTTACAACGACCCGGTGATCTTCGCCGAGTACGCCATGGACGTGGCCGATGCCTGCCATGCCGTGGGCGTGCAGACGGTGGCAGTGACCGCGGGCTATATGCACGCTGCGCCGCGACGCGAGTTCTACGCCAAAATGGACGCGGCCAACGTCGATCTGAAGGCGTTCACCGACGAGTTCTATGTCAAGCTGACTGGCGCTCATCTCGCTTCGGTATTGGACACCCTGAAATACCTCAGGCACGAGACCGCGGTATGGTTCGAGATCACCACGCTGCTGATTCCGGGGAAAAACGACAGCGACGCCGAGATCGAAGCGCTCACCGCCTGGATCGCGCAGGAACTCGGGCCAGATGTGCCGCTGCATTTCTCCGCGTTCCATCCCGACTGGAAAATGACCGATATACCGGCCACCCCGCCGGCCACGCTGGCGCGCGCGCGCCGGATCGCACTCGGCCACGGACTGCACTACGTCTACACCGGCAATGTGCACGATACCGAGGGCGGCAGCACCTGCTGTCCGCATTGCCACCAGGCGCTGATCGTGCGCGACTGGTACCGGCTGCTCGAGTACCGCGTCAGTGCCGACGGGCACTGCCTCGAATGCGGTGGCGCCATTGCCGGGCGCTACCAGGCGTTCGAACTCGCGCAGCAATTCGGTCCGCGGCGCATACCGGTGCAGCTCGCGCCAGTTTAACGCGTGGCCGCGCTTGACTTTGGCAGCGGGCTGTACAAAAATACAGCTTCCGCAACCCGCCGAGCCGCGCCCATGGAAGCGTTGACCTCCAAGCAGCAGGAAATTCTGACGCTGATCCGCCAGGCCATCGAGAACACCGGCTTGCCGCCTACCCGCGCCGAAATCGCGACGGCAATGGATTACAGTTCGCCCAACGCGGCCGAGGAGCACCTGCGCATGCTCGAGCGCAAGGGTGCGATCGAAATCGTCAAAGGCTCGGCGCGCGGCATCCGCCTCAAGGATGGCGGCGGCATACCGCTCGTCGGGCGCGTCGCGGCGGGTTCGCCCATCCTGGCCGAGGAGCACATCGAGGCGCACTATCAGGTGGACCCGGCGCTGTTCAAGCCGCGCGCCGATTACCTGCTCAAGGTGCGCGGCATGAGCATGCGCGACGCCGGCATCCATGACGGCGACCTGCTCGCCGTGCACAAGGCGGGCGAGGCGCGCAACGGCCAGGTCGTGGTGGCGCGGCTGCATGACGAAGTCACGGTAAAGCGCCTGCGCCGCCGCGGCGCGATGGTCGAACTGCTCCCTGAAAACCCGGATTTCGAGCCGATCATCGTCGACACCAGGCGTGAAGAGTTTGTCATCGAAGGCTTGGGCGTGGGGGTGATACGCGCCGGGCGCAGCTTGTAACGCCGCCTAAGTCGTTGCCAGAAAACGCGTTTCCGATCGATGTTGCAAAAATCCGTAAACTGTATAAAAATACAGGTCAACGGCGCGGGCGTGGCGCCCGTTGATGAACCTACCGCCACCGAAACCGAAGGAGATTTTCATGGATGACAACAAGACCAAAGCCCTCGCTGCCGCGCTCGCGCAGATCGAGAAACAGTTCGGCAAGGGGTCCATCATGCGCATGGATTCGGATGCCATCCAGGATGACGTGCAGGTGGTTTCCACCGGCTCGCTCGGCCTGGACATCGCGCTGGGCGTAGGCGGCCTGCCGCGCGGCCGCGTGGTCGAGATCTACGGGCCGGAGTCCTCCGGCAAGACCACGCTGACGCTCCAGGTGATCGCCGAGATGCAGAAACTGGGTGGAACCGCCGCCTTCATCGACGCGGAGAACGCGCTCGATCCGCAGTATGCGCAAAAGCTCGGGGTGAAAGTCGAGGACCTGCTCATTTCCTAACCCGATACCGGCGAGCAGGCGCTGGAGATCGCCGACATGCTGGTGCGCTCGGGCTCGATCGACGTGGTGGTGATCGACTCGGTGGCGGCGCTTACGCCCAAAGCGGAAATCGAAGGCGAGATGGGCGAGCCGCAGATGGGCTTGCAGGCGCGTCTGATGAGCCAGGCGCTGCGCAAGCTGACCTCGAACATCAAGCGCACCAACACCCTGGTGATATTCATCAACCAGATCCGCATGAAGAGCGGCGTCATGTTCGGCAGCCCGGAGACCACCACCGGCGGCAATGCGCTCAAGTTCTACGCCTCGGTGCGCCTGGACATCCGCCGCATCGGCTCGATCAAGAAGAACGACGAGGTGATCGGCAACGAAACGCGCGTAAAAGTGGTGAAGAACAAGATGGCGCCGCCGTTCCGCGAAGCGCTGTTCGACATCCTCTACGGCGAGGGCATATCGCGCGAGGGGGAAATCATCGAGCTGGGTGTGAAGCACGGCATCGTCGAGAAATCCGGCGCCTGGTACGCCTACAACAAGGACAAGATCGGTCAGGGCAAGGACAACGCGCGCGACTACCTCAAGGAGCATCCCGAGCTTGCCATTGAAATCGAGGCGCGCGTGCGCGAGGCGGTCGGCGTCAACAATCCCGGCGCGAAGCCGGCTGCAGCACTGAGCGTTGTGGCGGGGTAAAGCCGGGGCGCAAAGCCCGTGGCAAAAAGGGACATCTCCCTGCGCGGGCGGGCGCTGTCCCTGCTCGCGCGGCGCGAGCACACCCGCGCCGAACTTCTGCGCAAGCTCGGCCCTCACGCGGAATCGGCGGCGGAAATCGAAGTGCTGTTGGATCAGCTCACCGCGCGCGGCTGGCTGTCCGAGCAGCGCTTCGCCGAGTCGCGCGCCAATGCGCTCTCGCGCAAATTCGGCAGCCGTAAGATAGAGTACGACCTGAAGAGCCGCGGCGTATCGGCCGACGTGGTCGATCGCGCCGTGGAGCAGGCGCAGGCGCGCGAATTCGAGAACTGCCGCGCCGCCTGGCAAAGGAAATTCGGCGAATTGCCCAAGGATGCGGCCGAGCGGGGCAGGCAGATGCGCTTTCTCGCCGGACGCGGATTTTCCGCCGAGGCGGTGCGTCAGGTGCTCAAGACCGGAGATCCGGACTGATGTCGGACGGCGGGAATTTCATCGACGGCTGGCGCGAGGAAATGCGCTCGGCCTATCTTTACCGCGCGATGGCCGAGGCCGAGATCGGCACGCCGCGCGCGGAATTGTTTCGCGGGCTTGCGGCGGAAGCCGAAAGCCAGGCCGGAATCTGGGCGCGCAAGAGCGGGGCAGTGGTGTCCGCTTACGCGCCGGATTTGCGCGCGCGCATGGTGGCAGCACTGGTGCGGCGCCACGGGCCGCGCCCGCTGCGAGCGATCCTGGTGGCGATGAAAGTGCGCGGCCTGTCGGTGTATTCCCATGCCTCGCCGGGCCATCCGCTGCCGACCACGCTGGAAGAGGTGGGCAAGCGCCACCGCGGGATCAGCGGCGGCGGCAATTTGCGTGCAGCGGTGTTCGGCGTCAACGACGGCCTGGTCTCCAACGCCAGCCTTATCCTCGGGGTGGCCGGGGCCTCGGCCAGCAATTCCATCATCCTGCTTTCCGGCGTGGCCGGCCTGCTCGCCGGCGCGTTCTCGATGGCCTCGGGCGAGTACGTGTCGGTACGCTCGCAGCGCGAGATGTTCGAGCACCAGATCGGCCTGGAGCGCGACGAACTCGCGCAATATCCGGAGGAGGAGGCGGAAGAGCTGGCGCTCATTTACGCCGCGCGCGGCCTCGCGCGCGAGGATGCGCTGAAGCTGGCCAAGGCGATCATTGCCGATCCGGCGCAGGCGCTGGACACGCTAGCGCGCGAGGAGCTGGGTCTGAATCCGGATGAACTCGGTTCACCCTGGGGTGCCGCGATTTTTTCCTTTGTTTCCTTCGCCACCGGCGCGCTGGTGCCGTTGCTGCCATTTCTTGCGTTTGCGGGCGAGCGCGCGCTCCCCGTTTCCATAGCGATCACCGGGCTGGCCCTGTTCGGAGTTGGCGCCGCCATCAGCCTGTTCACCGGCAAGAGCGCAATGCGCGATGGACTGCGCATGCTCGCGATCGGCGCCGCCGCAGGTGCCCTGACCTATGGCATGGGCAGGCTGCTCGGGGTAAGCCTCAGCTGAGGGCAGGCGGGCGCATTTGCATGCGCGCCTGATTCGGGCGAAAATTCAATCTTTTAGCTTGAATCGTCTGCCCGGGTCGTATTGCAGCGGGCTGGTCAGGGAGCGCGGCAGGAAGCAGGCCCGCGCCCTGTTACTCACTCTGGGGAAGGATCGCTGGAACTGCGGGCGCAATGCGCCCGCGCCGAAGCAAAACTATGAAATCAGCAGAAATCCGCAGCAAGTTTCTCGAATTTTTCGCCCAGCGCGGGCACGCAGTAGTGGCGTCCAGCCCGCTGGTGCCCGGCAACGATCCGACGCTGCTGTTTACCAATTCGGGCATGGTGCAGTTCAAGGACGTGTTCCTGGGCAAGGAACAGCGCGCGTATAAGCGCGCCACCACGTCCCAGCGCTGTGTGCGCGCCGGCGGCAAGCACAACGACCTGGAGAACGTCGGCTACACCGCGCGCCACCATACTTTCTTCGAAATGCTGGGCAATTTTTCTTTCGGGGATTATTTCAAGCGCGACGCCATCCACTACGCCTGGGATCTGCTTACCGGGGTCTACGGGCTGCCGCAGGACAAGCTGTGGGTGACGGTCTACCAGACCGACGACGAGGCCTACGACATCTGGGCCGACGACATCAAGGTGCCGAAGGAGCGTATCGCCCGCATCGGCGACAAGCCCGGCGGCGGCTCGGATAATTTCTGGCAGATGGGTGACACCGGGCCGTGCGGCCCTTGCAGCGAGATCTTCTACGATCACGGCCCGGGAATTCCGGGTGGCCCGCCGGGTTCGGCCGACGCGGACGGCGACCGCTACATCGAGATCTGGAACCTGGTGTTCATGCAGTACAACCGTGACGATGCGGGCAGGCTGCATCCGCTGCCGCGGCCTTCGGTGGACACTGGCATGGGGCTCGAGCGCATCGCTGCGGTGATGCAGGGCGTGCATTCCAATTACGAAATCGACCTGTTCCAGGACCTGATCAAGGCGGCGGCACGCGAGACCCACGTCAAGGACTTGGCGAGCAACTCGCTCAAGGTCATTGCGGACCACATCCGCGCGACCTCCTTCCTCATCGTCGACGGCGTAATTCCCGGCAACGAGGGCCGCGGCTACGTGCTCCGGCGCATCATCCGTCGCGCCATCCGCCACGGCTACAAGCTGGGTCAGACCGAGCCGTTCTTCCATCGCCTGGTGGAGGAGCTGGCGCGCGTGATGGGCGAGGCCTATCCGGAATTGAGCAAGGCCAAGGACCGCGTGGCGCGGGTGCTGAAGACCGAAGAGGAGCGCTTTGCCGAGACCCTCGAGCACGGCATGAAAGTACTGGAAGGCGCGCTTACGCGCGAGGACAAGATGCTCGACGGCGAGACCGTGTTCCAGCTCTATGACACTTACGGTTTCCCGGTCGATCTGACTGCGGACATCGCGCGCGAGCGCGACGTGCGCGTCGACTATGCCGGTGTCGAGGCGGCGATGCAGCGCCAGCGCGAGCGCGCCCGCGCAGCGTCCAAGTTCACCGTTTCCGCCGGGGTGGAGTATTCCGGCCGGCCGACCGAGTTCCACGGCTACGATACGCTCACGCTCGAAGCGACGGTGGCGGCGCTGTATCGCGAAGGAAGTGCGGTAGAGGAGATCGCCGCCGGCGAGTCCGCAGTGGTGGTGCTGGACCGCACCCCGTTCTATGCCGAGTCCGGCGGGCAGGTGGGAGACCGCGGCGAATTGGCCGGTGCAAATGGCAGCTTCGGCGTCGAAGACACACAGAAAATCCAGGCTGAGGTGTATGGCCACAAAGGCGAACTCAAGACCGGGCGCCTGCGGGTCGGCGATCGCGTGATGGCCGCAGTGGACAGCACGGCGCGCGCGCGTGCCGCCTGGAACCATTCCGCCACCCACCTGATGCACGCGGCGCTGCGCAAGGTGCTCGGCGCCCACGTACAGCAGAAGGGCTCGCTGGTCGACGCGCAGCGCACGCGCTTCGACTTTTCGCACAACGAGCCGATGGACGATGCGCAGCTGCGCCAGGTCGAAGCGCTGGTGAATCACGAGGTGCGGCGCAACTCCGAAGTCTCGGTGCGGGTGATGAAATACGACGAGGCGATCAAGGCCGGCGCGATGGCGCTGTTCGGCGAAAAGTACGGCGACGAAGTGCGCGTGATCGGCATGGGCGGGTTTTCCACCGAGCTGTGCGGCGGCACCCACGTGCGCCGCACCGGCGACATCGGCTTTTTCAAGATCGTGTCCGAATCGGGCGTGGCAGCGGGCATCCGCCGGGTAGAGGCGGTCACCGCAGATGGTGCGCTGGCCTGGGTGCAGGAGCAGGAGGCGCGTCTGGCCGACGCGGCGAACGTGCTCAAGGCGCAGCCGCAGGAGCTGGGTCAGAAGATTGCGCAGATCATCGATGGTGCCCGTGCGCTGGAAAAGGAGCTTGCGCGCCTGAAATCCAAAGTGGCGTCGGCACAGGGCGACGACCTGGCGTTGCAGGCGGTCGAGGTGAACGGCGTGAAGGTGCTCGCAGCGGCGCTCGAGGGCGCCGACGCGAAGGCCTTGCGCGAGACGCTGGACAAGCTCAAGGACAGGCTCAAGTCGGCAGCCGTGGTGCTGGCCTCGACCGATGGCGGCAAGGTAAGCCTGATCGCCGGGGTCACGCAGGATTTGACCGCGAGGTTGAAGGCTGGAGAACTGGTCAACTTCGTCGCGCAGCAGGTCGGCGGCAAGGGCGGCGGCCGCGCCGACATGGCCCAGGCCGGCGGCACCGAGCCGGCCAAGCTGCCCGCGGCACTCGCCTCGGTGCAGGCCTGGGCGCGGCAAAAATTGTCAAACCAGGACCAGCGCTAGTTCAGGACGGGGAGGCAGGATGAGCAAGGTCATTGCGATCGTAAGTTTCAAATTGCCGCAGCGGCAGACGCTGGAACAGGCGACGGCGACGTTCCAGTCGACTGCGCCCAAGTATCTGGGCATGCCGGGCCTGCTGCGCAAGAACTATTTTCTCGCCGAGGACGGCATGCGC
>JAAOZY010000124.1 GCA_012274205.1 Betaproteobacteria bacterium | reverse complement strand
GGTCATGCCCAGCGCATCGTAGGCCTTCACCATGATGAACAGCGCTTCCTCGTTGGCGGGCGCCTGCGGGTAATTCAGCAGCGCATATTGCGTGCGGTTCGCCGCCGCGATATAGGCGCCGCGCTTCATGTAGTACTGCGCCACGTGGACCTCGTGCGAGGCGAGCGCATTCACCAGATATTTCATGCGCGCGACCGCATCCGGCGCGTATTTGCTGTCCGGGTAGCGCGTGACCAGCTCCCTGAACGCGTCGAAGGAGTCGCGCGCCGCCTTGGGGTCGCGCTCGGTCAGATCCTGCTTGCTGATCTTGCCCAGCAGCCCCAGGTCCTCGTTGAAATTGATCAGGCCCTTGAGGTAGTAGACGTAATCGACATTGGGGTGGTTGGGGTGCAGCTTGATGAAGCGGTCCGCGGCGGCGAGCGCCGAAGTCTGCTCGCCGTCCTTGAAGTAGACATAGGCCAGTTCGATTTGCGCCTGCTGCGCATAGCGCCCGTAGGGATAGCGCGCCTCGAGCTTCTCGAAATATTTGATCGCGTTGGTGTAGTTGGCATCCGCTACCGCGGCCCTTGCTTCGGAATAGAGCTTGTCTGCGGACCAGCCCGCGGTTTCGTCTTTCACCTCGGGAAGCAGGCCGCAGGCGCCCAACAGCAGGGCCAGAATTACCGCTACACTACGTTTCATGATGGCAGGCACAGAGATTAGGGAAACGCAAAATTATAGCGCAGTCGAGGGGCAGGAACGGGAAGTTCCAATCACTTGCGCGGGCATGCGCTTCGACCAGGCCCTGGCGCGCATGTTTCCCGAGCATTCGCGCAGCCGCCTTGCCGCCTGGGTCAAGCAGGGCCAGGTGAGGCTGGACCATGCCGCGGTCGATGCCAAGCGCAAAGTCTGGGGCGGGGAACGGGTTTCGCTCAGCGCACCGCCCGAGCCGCGCGACAGTGCCGAACAGGCCGAAGCGATCGCGCTCGATATCGTGCATGAAGACAGCGCGGTGCTGGTGCTCAATAAGCCCGCAGGCCTGGTCGTCCATCCCGGCAGCGGCAACTGGCAGGGCACCCTGCTGAATGGCCTGCTGCATCATCATCCGCCGCTCGCCGCCGTCCCGCGCGCCGGCATCGTGCACCGGCTGGACAAGGACACCAGCGGCCTGCTGGTCGTGGCCAAAACGCTGGAAGCGCAGACCGACCTGGTGCGCCAGCTGCAGGCGCGCACGGTCGCGCGCAAATACCTCGCGCTGGTGCACGGCGCGGTGGCGCGCGACGGATCGGTCGACGCGCCCATAGGGCGGCACCAGACCCAGCGCACGCGCATGGCGGTAAGCGAGCATGGCCGGGAAGCGCGCACGCATTACCGCGTGCTCGAGCGTTACGCGGGCGCGAGCCTGCTCGAGTGCAGCCTCGATACCGGGCGCACGCACCAGATCCGGGTGCATCTGCAGTCCATCGGCCATCCGCTGGTGGGAGACCCGGTGTATCGCGCCGGGCGCGGGGCAGCAGTAGGGCCGCTGGCGAATTTCAAGCGCCAGGCGCTGCACGCGTACCGCCTCGGCCTGGTGCATCCGCAAAGCGGCAAGACGATGCAATGGGAAGCGCCGCTGCCCGCAGATTTTCGCTTGCTGCTGGACGATCTTGCCGTATGAGCGACCACGGCTGGATCGTGCCGGATTGGCCGGCGCCGCCTAAAATCCGGGCGCTCATTACCACGCGCGCGGGCGGCGCCAGCGGCGGCGTCTATGCAAGTCTCAATCTGGGTCTTCGGTCCGGCGACGACGCCGGGGACGTGGCGCGCAACCGCGCGCGTCTGCGGCAATGGCTGCCGGCCGAGCCGCTGTGGTTGCGCCAGGTGCACGGCACAACGGTGGCCGAAGCCGATCGCGCCGAGGGCAGTCCCGAAGCGGACGCGGCGCTGGCGCGGCGCCCGGGTACGGTATGCGCGGCGTTGACCGCGGACTGCCTGCCGCTGCTGCTGTGCGAGGAGGCCGGGACGGCGGTGGCGGCGGTGCACGCAGGCTGGCGCGGGCTTTGCGCCGGAGTGATCGAACGGGTGCTGGAGGCCATGGACAAGCCGGCGAATTCGCTGCTCGCCTATCTCGGGCCGGCGATCGGCCCCGCGGCCTACGAGGTTGGCGCGGAGGTGCGCGAGGCGTTCATCGCAGCCGATACGGAGGAAGGCCCCGGTTCCGCGGCGGCATTTACGCCGGGCAGGCCAGGGAAGTTCCATGCCGACCTGTACGCACTTGCACGCTTGCGCCTTGCGCGCCGCGGCGTCGCCAGGGTCTATGGCGGCGGCTATTGCACCTACACCGAGCGCGAGCGCTTCTATTCCTATCGCCGCGACGGTGCGACCGGGCGCATGGCGAGCCTTATCTGGATTGAGGCGTGACGATGCGGCCATTTCATGTTTACCGAAATGGCCGCGATTTAGGCGAGCATGAGGGCAGGCGCCCTGAAAGAAGTCCCCTCGGGGGATATCCCCTCATGGCGAAATAAACTACATGTCGACACTGGGATGGATTACGGCAGCGAGCGTGCTCGGCGGAGTATTGTCGGTCGTGTTCGCCGCCCTGTTCGCGCTTTCGGCGCGCGCCGCTTGGGTGCCGATGCTGGTCAGCTACGCCATCGGCGCGCTGCTCGGCGCGGCCTTTCTCGAACTGTTGCCGCATGCGTTCGAAGGCAGCATGAGCGTGCATGCAGTCGCTGCCACCATCCTCGCCGGCATATTCGGTTTTTTCATCCTGGAGAAACTGGTGCTGTGGCGCCACTGCCACATCGAGGACTGCGACGCGCACGACCAGCACGCGAGTACGCACGACCATGGGCGCAGCGGCATGCTGATCCTGATCGGCGACAGCTTCCACAATTTCTGCGACGGCATCCTGATCGCAGCGGCGTTCATGGAGAGCACGCAGCTGGGAATCGTCACCGCGCTGGCGATTATCGCGCACGAGATTCCGCAGGAGGTCGGCGATTTCCTCATCCTGCTGCATTCCGGCTACAGCCGCACGCGCGCTTTCGTGCTCAACCTGCTCTCCAGTTTCGCCATGTTCGCCGGCGGGCTACTGGCCTATTTCGCGCTGCAATCTTTGCAGCAATGGGTGCAGGGCATACTCGCGCTCGCCGCCGCCAGCATGATCTACGTCGCGGTGGCCGACCTGATACCCGGGCTGCACAAGCGCACGGAACTGCGCGCGACCCTGTCGCAGTCGCTGCTGATCGCGCTTGGCGTGAGTTCGATCTGGATGGTCGGGCATTTCACGCGGCAGTGGGGCGGCTAGAACATCGTGGGAGCGAGCTCGCTCCCGCGGACTGGCGAAAGCTATAATGCCGCCTGTCTATTCACTCGGAGTATGACGTGATTCTGGTTACCGGCGGCGCCGGCTTCATCGGCTCCAATTTCGTGCTGCAATGGTTGGCGAAGGGCGATGAGCCCGTCGTCAATCTGGACAAGCTCACCTACGCCGGCAATCTGCGCAACCTCGACAGCCTGCGCGGAGACGCGCGCCACATCTTCGTCAAAGGCGACATCGACGATCCCAAGCTGGTGGCGCAGCTGCTGCGCGAACACCAACCGCGCGCGCTGGTGAATTTCGCCGCCGAAAGCCATGTAGATCGCTCGATACTCGGGCCGGCCGAGTTCGTGCGCACCAACATCCACGGCAGCTTCAACCTGCTCGAGGCGGCGCGCGCCTATTGGGACGGGCTGGCCGGCGAGGCGAAGAGCGGCTTTCGCTTCCTGCAGGTGTCCACCGACGAGGTCTATGGTTCGCTCGCCGCAACCGACGCGCCGTTTCGCGAAACCACCGCCTACGCGCCGAACAGCCCCTATGCCGCATCCAAGGCCGCGGCGGACCACATGGTGCGCGCCTATCACCACACCTACGGCCTGCCCACGCTCACCACCAACTGCTCCAACAACTACGGGCCATTCCAGTTCCCGGAAAAGCTCATACCCTTGGTGATCCTGAATGCGCTCGCGGGCAAGCCGATCCCCGTCTACGGCGACGGCAAGAACGTGCGCGACTGGCTCTACGTAGATGACCATTGCAGTGGCATCCGCAGGGTGCTGGAGGCCGGCCGGCCGGGAGAGGTCTACAACATCGGCGGCAACAGCGAAAAGGCGAATATCGAAGTGGTGCAGACGCTGTGCGCGGTGCTGGGCGAACTGCGCCCTGCGGCCAAGCCCTACGCGTCGCTGATCAGCTACGTCAAGGACCGGCCGGGGCACGATCGGCGCTACGCCATCGACGCAGGCAAGATCCGCGGCGAACTCGGCTGGCAGCCGGCGGAGAATTTCGCCGGCGGCATGCGCAAGACCGTGGAATGGTACTTGGCCAACGCAGAGTGGACGCGACAGGTGAGCTCTGGCGAGTACCAGCAATGGATGAACGCAAATTACGAGGCGAGGGGGGCGGCGGCATGAGCAGGGAGCAGGGGCCCCGCAGAGCGGGGATGCGACCGGCCGCGATTGCCGCCGGACGCCGACAGCACCCGGGG
>JAAOZY010000123.1 GCA_012274205.1 Betaproteobacteria bacterium | reverse complement strand
TGTCGGTGCCGGAGGCGATTTCGCGCGCCCGGTCGATGTTCAGCGGGTCGTGCTCCAGCTGGTTCTTGTAGACCCGCGACAGGCCGGCGCTCGCCTGCAGGCCGTTCGCGTGGGTGAGCAACTGCACCTTGTTGGGATCGTGCATCCACGGATCGAGCGACTTCGGCAGCCATTCGGGGCAGCGCTGGATGATGCGCACGAAGGACAGCCCTTTGTGGTGATAAGCCGCCTTGACGATGTCGAACAGCACCTCCGGAATCCAGTCGGCCGCCTGCGCCACGAAGGACACGTTTTGCACCCCCAGGGTGACGCTCAGCGGATTCAGCGCCTCGAGGTAGCTGCCGCGCGGCGTGGTGTTGCTCTTGGTGCCGATGGGCGAGGTCGGAGAGGCCTGCTTCTTGGTCAGGCCGTAAATCTGGTTGTCGTGCAGGAACACCGTCAGGTTCATGTTGTAGCGTATCGCGTGGATCCAGTGCGCCGCGCCGATGCTGGTGCAGTCGCCGTCGCCGGTATTCACGAACACGGTCAGGTCCGGGCGCGCCATTTTCACGCCCTCGGCCACCGGCAGCGCACGCCCGTGTATGCCGTGGAAGCCGTAGGTTTTCATGTAATGCGGAAAGCGGCTGGAGCAGCCGATGCCGGAAACGAACACCGTCTTCTCTGGGCGCAGTGCTTCGTCGCGGCACAGGCGCTGCACCGCCGCGAGGATCGCGTTGTCGCCGCAGCCGGTGCACCAGCGCGGCACGCCGCTCTGATAGTCTTCGAGCGCGAAGTGCTCGTCGGTCATCTGCAGCAGGCAGGCGGTGGCGGAGTTCAGGTCGGACATCATGTTCATGGTTTTTTCACCTTTCTTGGCGGTTTCTTCTGCCGTTACTTTTTCAGTTTTTCCAGCATCACGCGGCGGATGGTGCCGGGCTTGATCGGCTGGCCCTTCACTTCGCTGAAGCAGTCGATATCGATCAGGAAACGCGAGCGCAGCAGGATGGCCATGGACGAATAGCGGCGATTCGACTCGTCGATGATCTTGTCCTCGGGGCGGTCGCTCCAGTTGCTCTCTATGGTCATGACCTTCTTGAAGCCCTGCATGATTTCCTTGATTCCCGGCGCCATCGGCTGCAGGAACTGCAGGTGCAGTGAGGACACTTTCTTGCCTTCGGCGCGCAGGCCTTCGACCGCCTCCTCGATGGCGCCCTTGGTGCTGCCCCAGCCGACGACCAGCAGGTCGCCCTTGGCATCGCCGAATACCTTCGGCGGCTTCAGCGTCCTTTGCAGCGCGGCGAGTTTCAGGCTGCGAAAGCGCAGGGTCTGTTCGTTGATTTCGGCGTCGTAGGCAACGTGGCTGTCGCGGTCGTGCGCGAGCCCGGTGAGGGTGTGCATGCCGCCGGGCTGGCCCGGAATGAAGCGGCGCGCGAGGCCGGTGTTTTCGTCCCAGTCGTAGGGCTTCGCGCCGGCCGGAACCGGGCTCTGGTCGACCGGCGGGGCCATCCAGGATTCGTTGAAGACCGGGCGCGCAAACGGCTGCTGCGAGGTGGCGAGGGCGGCGTCGGTCAGGACCACCACCACCATGTTGAAGGTTTCGGCGATCTTGCGCGCGGTGATGATCGAATAGAAGCACTCCTCGATGGTGCCCGGCGCCATCACCACCTTGGGCGCATCGCCATGGCTGCCGAATATGGCGGTCATCAGATCGCCCTGCTCCATCTTGGTCGGCTGCCCGGTGCTCGGGCCGCCGCGCTGCACGTTCACCACGACCAGCGGTATTTCTCCCATCACCGCCAGGCCGATCGCCTCCTGCTTGAGCGAGTAGCCGGGGCCGGAAGTGATCGTGATCGTGCATTTGCCTGCGTAAGAGGCGCCGATGGCGAAGGCGCAGGCGGCGATTTCATCTTCGGCCTGGTGCACCATGCCACCCACTTTCTCGAACACTTCGGACAGATAGTGCGAAGCGGAAGTCGCGGGCGTGATCGGGTACATGGCGCAGATCTCCATCCCCGAGGCGAGCACGCCCAATGCGAGCGAGGTGTTGCCGTTGACCACGAGTTGCGGCTGGGTCGAGCGCACCGCCGGGATGCTGTAGCAGAAATCGAGATTGGCCGCCGCCCATTTATGGCCGGCTTCGAGCAGCATGATGTTCGCGTCGACCACGCTCCGGTCCTTCTTGCCAAAGGCGACAATGATCTGATCCACCGCGAGCTTCAGTTCCAGGCTGTAGATGTAGCACAGCATGCCCAGGGCGTACATGTTCTTGCCGCGGCGCGCATCCGCGACCATGGTGCGGCACTCGCGCTCCATCGGGATTTCGATCACCTTGTAGCCGGCGGCCACCAGCTTGTCATGGGTCTCGACGTAGGAGGCGACGATCTTCGGGTCGGCGTGGGTGCGCCACATGTCTTCGAGCAGAATGGTGCAGTCCGGTTTGAGTTCCTTCGCGCGCACCCGGCCTAGCAGCACTTGCTCGTTGAACGCCACCACCAGGTCGGTCTCATCGCCGCCGTTGGTGATGTAACCGGAGCCGATGCGGATGCGGTTGCCGCTCGCGCCGGCGACGCTGCGCGCGGGCGGGCGGATTTCCGCGGGAATGATTTCCGTGGTCCAGATGCCGTTTCCCATCTGCGCCGCGATCGCGCCCAGCGACTGGCCGCACTTTTGCGCGCCCTCGCCGGAATCGCTGATGATCTCGACGATGTGCTCCTTGAGCTTGACCACCGATTTCTTGCCCGCAGGCGTCTTGGCCTTGACCGCAGGTTTCTTCATCGACTTCTGTATCGTCATTTCGTTCATGTTTTTTCCGTGGCTGCTGTTAAGCGATTGCGGCGCAAAATTGTCCAGGGGTCCAAGTGTCCAGGAGTCTAGGAGTCTAGGCGACGCGCACGCGCGCGAAGTTCCGCTCTCTGGTGTCGATCCCGAACAATGTGCCGCCCCCGCCGAGATAGGATTGTTCGGAGTCGCGGATGCCGAGATAGGCCTTCATGCCGCGCGCGGCCTTGCGCCCCGCACCCATGGCCTGGATCACTGTCGCCGCGCCGGTGACGATATCGCCGCCCGCGAACACGCCCGCCACCGAAGTGGCGAGGTTTTCGTCGGCGCCGATATAGCCCCATTTGTTCAGCTTGAGTTTGGACGTCTGGCCCATGATCGGGTTCGCATTGGTGCCGATGGCGTAGATGATGAGGTCGGTCTCGAAATCGAACTCGCTGCCCGCGACCGGAACCGGGCGGCGCCTGCCTGAATCGTCCGGCTCGCCCAATTCCATCCTCACGCAGCGCATGCCGCGCACATTGCCCTTGCCGTCGCCGAGCACCTCGACCGGGTTGGTAAGCCAGTGGAACTCCACTCCTTCCTGCTCGGCGTGGTGCACTTCCTCCGCGCGCGCCGGGGCTTCCGTGCGCGAGCGCCGGTAGATGCAATACACTTTTTCCGCGCCAAGGCGCAGCGATACGCGCATCGCATCCATCGCGGTATTGCCCGCGCCGACCACGGCGACGCGCTTGCCTATCGGCAGCGGCGTGTCGAAATTCGGAAACTCCTTGCCGCGCATCAGGTTGCAGCGCGTGAGCATTTCGTTGGCGGAGAGCACGCCGTTGAGCGAATCCCCGGGAATGTTGAGCATGGTCGGATAACCGGCGCCGACGCCGACGAACACCGCGTTGAAGCCCATTTCGTCGATCATCTGCTCGATCGTGAACAGGCGCCCGACCAGGGTGTTGCATTCGAACTTGACGCCGAACTTCTTCAGATTGTTGATCTCCGCGTCGATCACGGTGTTGGGGAGGCGGAAATCCGGAATGCCGTATTTGAGCACGCCGCCGGGCTCGTGGAAGGCTTCGTACACGGTGACATCGCAGCCGGCCTTGGCCATGTCGGCGGCGCAGGCCATGCCGGCCGGCCCCGAGCCGACGATGCCGACGCGAAAACGGTTGGGTTCGATGTAGGGGATGTTGACCCAGCCCTCCTTCAGCGCGGTGTCGCCGACGAAGCGCTCCAGGCGCCCGATCGCGACCGCCTCGAGCGTGTCGCCCACGGTGCACACGCCTTCGCACTGGTTCTCCTGCGGACAGACGCGGCCGCAGATCGAAGGCAGCAGGTTGGTGTCGGTCAAAATGTCGTAGGCGCCGCGCAGGTTCTTTTCGTTGATCTTCTGGATGAAGCCCGGAATATTGATGCCGACCGGACAGCCGGAGATGCAGGGCTGGTCCGGGCACATCAGGCAGCGCTCGGACTCGCGCAGCGCATCGTCGAGGGAATAGCCGCAGGCCACCTCCTCGAAGTTCTTCGCGCGCACCTGCGGATCCTGCTCGCGCATCGGCGTGCGTTCCTGCGGTATGGTGCGTATCGTCTTCTTCTTTGCCATCTCATTTTCCTCTAACGGCTATGCGGGCATCCGGGCGGCAGCGCATGCGGCCGCGGAAATCCGCCAAATCAATCTCGAAACGGGTCTAGCCTCCGGGCGCGTCCTCGAACGGATCGGGCAGCTCGATCAGCTCGGCCTGCGGCGCCCGGCCCTTCTTCGACAAACCCAGCGCATGCAGCGCGCTCGGGCCGACCTGCTTGGTCATGCGGCAGCTCTCGGACCAGCGCTCGTGCGCGTCTTTTTCTTCTTTGGTATAGCGCTGCAGGCGCACCATCAGGTCGTCGAAATCGACCAGGTGGCCATCGAAGTCCGGCCCGTCGACGCAGGCGAATTTCACCTTGTCGCCGACCTTCACACGGCAGCCGCCGCACATCCCGGTGCCATCGACCATGATCGGGTTGACGCTCACCATGGTCTTGATCTTGGCCGCGCGCGTCGCATCGGCGCAGGCCTTCATCATCACCGGCGGGCCGATGGCGACGACTTCGTCGATGTCAGCGTGGCCGGCGAGCGCAACCTTGATGCCGTCGGTGACAAAGCCTTTCATCCCGACCGAACCGTCGTTGGTGCACAGGATCAGCTCGTCGCACACGGCGCGGAACTTGTCTTCCCAGAACACCAGGTCCTTGTTGCGGAAACCGAGCACCCCGATCACGTAGGCGCCGGCCTCCTTGTAGCCGCGCGCCTGCGGAAACACCGGCGCCACGCCGAGGCCGCCGCCCACGCACACAACCTTTTTCGCATGGCTGATCTGGGTGGGGATCCCCATCGGTCCGACCATGCCGTAGAGCGTCGTGCCGACCTTGCATTCCTGCTGCATCTGTTTGGTGGTCTTGCCCACCGCCTGGATCACCAGCGTGATGGTGCCCTTCTTGCGGTCGAAATCCGCGATGGTGAGCGGGATGCGCTCGCCGTGCTCGTTCAGCATCACGATCACGAACTGCCCCGGCTTCGCCGCCTTCGCCATCAGCGGGTGGTGCACCTCGAGCAGGTAGGTGACATCGGAGAAATCCTCGCGCGTCACGATTTGAAAATTGGACATTGCATTCGCTTTCATATCGGCCCGCCTTTACCGGCTTGTCTATCGAGTTGTGGGGTATCGGGTGGTGTCGGCCGGCCCGCCGTCGTTCGTGCCGCTGACGGGTTCCGCAAGACCTGCTATCGGCTCGACCGGACTCGATCCGGGACAGCTTCCGGAGTACGCGCGGCATATGCACACCGGCTTTCCGGATCGATGTCTCAAACTGATGCCATTCAACACTTCTTCCACCAATGCGACGGGGGAAGTATCTTCCCGCGGGTCAGGTGCTGTGTTGACCTAGATCAAACACCCGGATAGCAAAGGGGAATTCTGCCGGATCGGGTCGGAAAGCGCGGCGGCCGCGTCATGAATCCATGCGGCATTTCGCATACGGGTGGATTTTGCCCGATCGGCGCCAGAGCGCCGGGGAACGTATCGTAACGGCAATACGCGCGGTCTTCAGCGGCCGTTGTTCGTCCTGCTGACATGCAGATACTCCCGCACGGGGCAGGTGCAGAGCTGGCTGTTTCCGAACGCGACCTGGTAGGGACAAAAGATCTGCTCGTCGGAAGCGAGGCGCATCACGCTCGCGCCGTACGCGTACTCGATCGCGCAAACATCGCGCGTGCCGCAGCAGTCACTCGTGAGGCAGCCGAAGTCGTGCGGACACCTGTCGACCTTCTGCCGAACACTTTCCGGGATGTCGATGCGCATCGCCACTCCTCCCGCATTCATTCGCTGTCCGCCTGCGCCTGAGTCTGGCGGACATATGCGTACAGGCTAGCCCTGCAGGAAATTTATGCAATAGACCATTGGGCCTAGTGGAGCCTGGATCTGTCGCGAATGCGGAGGCGGAAGTGTACGGCGTGAGCTGGGGTATTGCCTGTCTGCACTGGATGCGCCGCCGGCCTGGACCGTTGCGCTCAACTGGGACGGGGAGCGGCGCGTGGAAATTTGGTAGGGCGTGCAGGGGTCGAACCTGCGACCAACTGATTAAGCGGCGCTACCGCTATTAGGGGCGTATTCAAAAACAAACACTTGCAGCGCTCGCCAACGCATTGGCAAATGTCACGCGGGGCAAAACCAAACCTAAAATGCTTCGTCACAAATATGGCACAGTCCAATTAAGTCAAATATCGCGCTGCCGGAGCGCGAATTTCTAATTTAAAGGGTATCAGTGCTTCTTCTTCTGAAATGGGGGAGGGCGCAAATTAGGGTTCGCTACAGCTGGTGGTGAAAACCTAACCTGTGCAGGTTGTTCAACAAATACAGGCTGGACTTGCTGCAAAAATGCGTTGCCCTTATGGTTCTCTATTATTTTTACCGCGCCGGAGTGGGTAAACGTGATCGTTGCAGCATGAAAAATCGAGAGCGCAAAGTCCTGAACGAATTTGTCGTCCTCAAGGTTCGTTATCTTAAGACCTCTTTCGAGCAATATGCTGCGGTTAATATGTCGACTATGGGTCTTAAATTCGCCGTGATTTACCAGCCACCCAGCAACACTTATGGCTTTGGCGTCCCGGTCTGCTTGATCTTTAAACATGTAGGTTGCGAGCCATTCACGGACGAGCTGAAAGGCCAATACCGACATGTTTGTACATTGCACAAGTAGGTCGGGCCCGAATTGCTGAAGCATCGGAACCCACGCAGCAAGTTTTGCGGGGTCCTTACACTCTTCCTTCGCGCGCTCGAATTGATCCAATATCGCTTGCGCCGGAATCATCCGAACTCCAAGCGAAGTATGCATACTGAATTGGGGATCGATGGGGCCAAGTGACGAATGTTTGCCCATGACAATTTCGTCCGCCGCACAGGCGATCATCGTCGCAGCGGACATTGCTGCTTGGGGAACAATAACGCGAATATTAGAGAACTTGGACCGCAAGTATTGAACGAAGGCGTCTGCGGCGGTGATGTAACCACCGGGGCTATGGATTATCAAATCGAGATTTTGATCATCGACCCCATGTACTACTTCCATTAAACCCTGGATATCTCCGTCATTGATACTTACCATATCGGGCGGAACATTGTCCGAGGGCTGCGTCCACTTAGTAGCGTAAAGTATTACCGCCCGCTTCGTATGCGCATGCAATGAAGCGAGATACTTTCGCCTAACAAAATCGAGCGCGTGTTGCGGATCCTTGGCAGCGAGGTCATTAACCTCATGCAGTATTCCGCCCCAGGACGGCATTTAGCGCATGAACCCGGAAGTTGTTGAGGTCGAAATCACCACTCGTGGTTCGAGGGCTCGTTGGATATCTTGGAGTGGGTCGATGGCCATTTTGTTGATTTCGTAAATCTTCATCACATCGGCCACACCGGGTTGCTTCATTGCGGCCTCGAGCAGAACCGCGACCTCGCGGTCGAAATCTTTGTCCATGTCGCTCTCCTCTAATAGCCCCACTTGGGACCCGCTGACAAGCAAATGTAGCTTAAGCTAATGCGAAAGCATTGCAATATATACGATTATCCACAGTCAAGCACGTTGATAATGCTCAATTACTGGGGGTTTTCCAGTTATTAATGCTTACTACGGCCTTTTCTAGGCCGGCTTGAGTGATTCCGCGCATAAGTTTTCCACAGCACCACAGGCCCGGCTCCCCGCCGGCCCGCAATAGCGCCTTTCCTAGAGACGCTCAGGGGGCCTAAATTGAGACTGGGATCATGTGGCCCTACTGGTGGGTCTCGGAGTGCGGAAAAACACTTGCCGATTGCACGGGTAGTTCTTGGGCTGACACTGTAGGTCTGGTGGAGTTGCGGTGGAACTCCCCGATGGAGTCGTCCGAGGTAAAGGGATTGTTTTGTACCCTCTAACAGGCTATAGCTACCCTTCCCTACTGCGAGGCGCTCCCATGCCCAAGAAAGCGCACCCTGCGGAAGTTCGAAAAAGTCCTGGGGCTTGAATTCCGTAAGGAATTCCCTGAAATGGGACTGGACGCCGAGCGCTCGAATGCCTACCGCATTGCCGCCAAACCTTCGAACTTCTGGAAAGCGGTGAACGGTGATGTAAAGTTCAACGTTCGAGGGTCGGCGACACATCTGCGCCACAGGCCACTCACGACAGTAGAGCTACCGATACATGACTCTCTGATTGATGTTGGTAGGGCGTGCAGGGGTCGAACCTGCGACCAACTGATTAAGAGTCAGCTGCTCTACCAACTGAGCTAACGCCCCCTAAAGCGAACAGGATACTACAGCACCACTTCGCTTGAACTTTTGGTAGGCCGTGCCAGATTCGAACTGGCGACCAACGGATTAAAAGTCCGCTGCTCTACCGGCTGAGCTAACGACCCGAAAAGAGGCGCGATTTTAATTTGCCGGGGGTACTTGTGTCAATGTAATCCGGGCTTTTTGCGCCTGCATTCGCATCGATTTCACCGACGGCGCGTCCGCTAGGGCGAAAAACCTCATGCTTCCCGCAGCATGCGCGCGTACTGCCATTTCATCGTGAGGGCGGCGCCGGCGACGATGGCGAGGAAGGTGAGCATGGAGCCCAGCGCCAGCGTGGAAAAGCCGGTGATGCCTTGGCCCACGGTGCAGCCCATCGCGGTCACGCCGCCGAAACCCATGAGGATGCCGCCGAGCATATGGTTGCCGGTATCGGCGGGATCGCGGAAGCTCTCCCAGCGGAAGCTGCGGCTCGCCAGCGCATACGCCGCGGAGCCCGCCACCACGCCCAGGACCGAAGCGATGCCGAAGGTGACGATGCGGCTGGTGTCGGTCCAGAACATGAGCAGTTCGAGCAGATAGGCCTGCGGCGCGACGAAGGAGAGCGATTCCAGGCGCCCGGTGTTGGTGGCGAGGAAGGCTTCCTGCAAGGTGTTGGGGTCCTCGGCCAGATAGCCGAGCTTGCCGCTCACATACCAGCCGCCGACCACCACCAGCCCGACGGTCAGGCCGCCGAGGATGCCGTCGAAATTGCGGCGGAAGTCGCGGTCCTTGAACACGAACACAAGCAGCAGGCCGGCCACCACCGCGCTCGCGAGCTCGAGCATCTCCTTCTTGTCCGCGCCGAATGCCTGGGCCAGCAGCGACGGCAGGTCCTGCCCGCTGCCCAAATGCAGCGCCACCGGATCGAGCACGCCCGCGCGAAACACGCCGAACAGGCCCTTCAGCGTGACATAGGCGGAAATGCCGATGAACACGAACACCACCAGCGATTTGAGGCTGCCGCCGCCGATGCGGATCAAAGTTTTGCTGGCGCAGCCCGAGCCCAGGGTCATGCCGACGCCGAAGGCGAGGCCGCCGACGAGATAGGACAGCCAGGGGAAATTCGCGCCCATGTAGATCGACTTGGACAGCTCGACCACGCCGCCGAGCTGCAGCGCGGTCGCGCCGAGGATCGCGACTGCGATCGCGAGCAGCCACATGCGCATGCGCCCCCAATCGCCCATGTTCACCATGTCGGATACCGCGCCCATGGTGCAGAAATTGGTCTTGTTGGCGACCGCGCCGAAGATGAAGGCGAGCGCGAAGCCGCCCCAGGCCACGGTGTGCGCAATGGCCACCGGATTGATTTCTTTCATGGGCCTCCCCGCCCGTGAGAATCGGAGGATTCTAGTCTGGGTCGCGCGAGGCGCAAGTAAAATCTTTTAGCCCGGGAATAATCCCAGCCTATGCGCTGCGCCGCGTCCGTGGCGCGGCTCAGGCCGGCGCGCTGAAATAGCGCGTCTGGTCGGCGACGCCGGCAGCCTCGAAGCCGGCGCGGCGCAGGCGGCAGGAATCGCAGACGCCGCAGGCGCGGCCCGCGGCATCGGCCTGATAGCAGGAGACCGTTAGGCCGTAGTCCACGCCCAGCTTCAGGCCCAGTTCGATGATCTGCGCCTTGCTCATCGCGATGATGGGCGTGTGCAGGCTCAGCCTGCGGCCCTCGACGCCGGCCTTGGTGGCCAGGTTGGCGAGGCGCTCGAAGGCGCGCATGTACTCCGGACGGCAGTCGGGGTAGCCGGAGTAGTCGACTGCGTTGGCGCCGAAAAAAAGGTGTTGCGCGCCCAGCACCTCGGCCCAGGCGAGCGCGAGCGAAAGCATGATGGTATTGCGCGCCGGCACGTAGGTGATGGGGATGCCCTGCTTCTGCACGCCGCCGGTGGGCACGGCGATGGCGGCGTCGGTCAGCGCGGAGCCGCCAAAGGCGGTGAGGTCGATGCTGACCGTCTTGTGCCCGGCCGCGCCCAGCGCGCGCGCCACGTTCGCCGCGGCGTCGAGCTCGGCCCGGTGGCGCTGGCCGTAATCGATGGACAGCGCGTGACAGGCGTAGCCCTGCTGCCGCGCCATGGCGAGGACGGTGGCCGAATCCAGGCCTCCAGAGAGCAGAACGACGGCATTTGGCATGGGTCGATTGTTGCCGGCGGGGGCGTCGCCCCCTTTTTCAACACCCGGCTAGCGTTTTCCCGCCAGGCGCTGCTTGGCCTGATCGGCGGCCGGCGTGCCGGGATATTTCTTCAGCAGCGACTGCAGCGTCTCGCGCGCCGCCTTGTTGTCGCCCATTGCGGCCTGGCAGCTCGCGATGTTGAGCATCGCATCGGGCGCCTTCGCGCTGCCGGGCCAGGTTGCGAGCACTTTTTGCTGCGCGGCAATCGCGGTCTTGTAGTCGCGCAATTCGTAATAGGCGTTGCCGATCCAGTACTGGGCGTTCGACACCTGCTGGCTGTCGGGATAGCTGGCGAGGAAGCCCTGGAATGCGGCCACCGAGGCCTGGAAGTTGCCCAGCTTGAACTGGTTCAGCGCCGCCTCGTAGGCCTTGCCCTCGGCAACGGGATCGGCGACCGGCTTCTCCTGCGCCTTGGCGGCGGCCTCGAGCTTGCGCAGGCGCGCATCCAGGTCGACGTACAGGTCTTTCTGGCGCCGGTCCAGGGTGTCGAGCTGGTGCGCCTGCACTTCGAGCTCGCCGCGCAGGCGCGCCAGTTCCTGCCGCAGTTCGTCGAGCTGGCGCGCCACATCGATGGAACGGTCTTGCGCCTGGGATTCAAGTTTTACCAGACGCGCTTCCGCGGCCTTCTGGTTGGCCTCGACCTGCACGCGCAGGTCGAGGATCGCCTTGCGCGCTTCCTCGTCGTCGAACATGCCGGCGCGCGCGGTGCCGGCCGCGAAAAGCAGTCCCAGCAGCAGTGCGGCGCGCAGCTTCATCGATCAGTGCTCGCCCGGGTAGAGCACGTCGCTGCGCCGGTTCTGGGCGTAGCACTCCTCGGTCTGCTCGGTGCAGCGCGGCTTCTCCTCGCCCAGGCTCACCGATTCGAGCTGGCTTTCCTTGACGCCCATGAGTTCCAGTATTTTCTTCACGCCGTCGGCGCGCTTCTGCCCCAGCGCGATATTGTATTCGCGGCTGCCGCGCTCGTCGCAGTTGCCCTGGATCAGCAGCTTGGTGTCGGAGTGCTGGCCGATGTAATTCGCATGCGCCTGCAGCATCGGCTTGTATTCGTCCTTGACCTCGTATTTGTCGTAGTCGTAGAAGATGCTGCGCTTGGACAGGATGTTGTTCGGGTCCTTGAGCGGATTGAGCTGCTGATCGGCCTTGGGCGCGACCGGCGTGGCCGTGGATCCGCCCTGCTGCACCGGCGCATTGCCGGTCGCGCTGCGATCCTCGACCCCGGCCTTGTTATCCGACATGGGCGTGCTGGCGCAGCCCGCAAGCAGGGCGAGCGCGGCGGCAAGAGCAAACAATTTTTTCATTCCCATCTCCTTCTGGTCTTATCAGTTATTGAAAAACGGACCCCAGGCAGGCTCGCGCACGTCGGCCGCCTGCACCGACAGGCGCTGCTTCACCCTGCCGTCGATCGACACCGCTGCCAGGGAACCGCGGTTGTTCATCTGCGTGGCATAGAGAATCATTTTGCCGTTGGGCGCGATGCTGGGCGATTCATCGTGCTGCCCGTCGGTAAGGGACTGCGCCTGCCCGCTTGCCAGGTCCAGGGACTTGAGCTGAAAGCGCCCGCCTTCGCGCGCAATGTAGACCAGCGTCTTGCCGTCGGGCGCGATGCGCGGCGAGACGTTGTAGTTGCCGTTGAAGCTAATGCGCGTCGCGTCGCCACCAGTCACGCCCATCCGATAGATCTGCGGGCTGCCGCCGCGGTCCGAGGTGAAGTAAATCCATTGACCGTCGGGGGAGAAAAAAGGTTCCGTATTGATTGCGCTCGACTGGGTAATGCGCCGCGGGTTGCTGCCGTCGGCGCCGATGAGGTAGATCTGCGAGCCGCCGTCCTTGGACAGCACCACCGCCAGATGCTGGCCGTCGACCGACCAGGCGGGCGCGCTGTTGGATCCCTTGAAGTTCGCCACCACCTGGCGCCGCCCGGACACCAGCGAATGCACGTATACCACCGGCTTGCGGTTTTCGAACGAGACGTATGCAAGGCGCGTGCCGTCGGGTGACCAGGCCGGGGATATGATCGGCTCGCGCGAAGCGAGCGCGGTCTGCGCGCCGGCGCCGTCGGCATCGGCGATCTGCAGTTCGTAGCGGCTGCCCTGCTTCACCACGTAGGCGATGCGCGTGGAGAACACGCCGCGGTCGCCGGTCAGCTTCTCGTACACCATGTCGGCGATGCGGTGCGCCGTGGCGCGCACCTGCTGCGCCGTCAGGGTAAACGCGACCCCCGCGATCTGCGTCTGCCTGGGCACGTCGAGCAGGCGGAAACGCGCTTCGAAGCGCCCGTCGGCGAGGCGCACCACGCTGCCGATGACCAGGGCGTCGCCGCCGCGGCTCTTCCAGTCGTCGAAATTGACCTGCGCCATCTCGGTCGGCAGCGGATTGACGCTGCCGGCGAACAGCATGCGGAAGCGCCCGCTGCGCTGCAGGTCGGCTTCGACGATGTCGCTGATGTTCTGCGGCAGCACCTGCTCGCCGGCAAAACGCAGCACGCCGATCGGGATCTGGTTCGCGCCGCCGCCGGTGATTTCGATCGAAAGCTGCGCCTGGGCGCTGGAACAGGCCAGCGCAAGCAGTAACAGGAAGGTGCGGATTACGAGGCGCATGCGGAGTTCCAGGAAAATGCTCACGCGATTATATCAAGCAAAAGTATCTGGGACGGATTCAATCCAGCGGCCTGAATTTGATTTCGAGCTGGCGCTGGAACTGCTCCGGCCGGTCCGGCCGCGGCAGCGGCGATGACTTCAAAATGGCCCTTTCCACCGCCGCATCGTAGGCCTTGTTGCCGCTGGACTGGCGCAGTTTGGCTGACATCACTTCGCCGGTGGGCAATTGCACCACGTCGAATATCGCCTCCGGGTTGCCGGCGATACCCGAGGGCAGCACGATGTTGCTCTTGATCTTGCCCTTGAGCTTGCCGATATACGCCGCGTTCGCGCTTGCGCTCGCTGCCGCCGTCTCTTGCCGCATTTGCGCCAGGATGCGGTCCTTTTCCAGTTGCTGGCTGAGCGCCGCGGACTCGTGCTCGAGCTGCGCGCGTATGTCCTTGCTGCGGTCGAGGTTGAGCCGGGGCTCGCGCTTGGGCACCGGTTTGGGCTCCACCTTTTTCGGCGGCTCCTTCTTGATCTCTTTCTTCTTTTCCAGCGCGATATCGGGCTTGGGCGGCTCCACCGTTTTCTCGATCTTGGGCTCCGGCCTGACTTCGGGTTTCGGCTCGGGCTTGGGTTCGACTTTGGGCTCCGGGGCCGGCATTGGCTTTGCCAGCCTGGGCTCGATCTTCGGCGCCACCTGCGTCGGCGGGCTGTTCCACAGCTCGACCGTCACCGCGTCGGGCTCCCGGCTCTGCCAGTGCACGCCGAAAAACAGGATCGCCGCCAACAACAGGTGCACCAGCAGCGCGAGCGCCGCGGAGGGGAGCTTGCCCGGCTCCTCGTATACGAACCCGAGCGCGGCTGCGCTCATCGTGGCGCAGGCTTCACCAGCAGTCCCACCCTGCGCACGTTCTGCTGTTGCAGCTCATCCATTACCTTGAGCACCTCTTCGTAGCGCACGTCCTTGTCCGCGGCGATCACCACCGGCTGATCCGGATGCGTCTTTTGCTTTTGCCGCAACGCCGCGACCAGCTCCGCGCTTGACACCTGGCGATCGCCCGGCGCGCCGGCGCTGCCCTCGCGCAGCAGCAGCGCACCATCGGCCTTGATCACCACCTCCAGCGGCTGCTCCGGCGGCTGCGAGGATTTTCCCACCGAAGGCAGCTCGACCACGCCCGGGTTGACCAGCGGCGCGGTAATCATGAATATCACCAGCAGCACCAGCATCACGTCGATATAGGGCACGACGTTGATCTCGCTCATGGCGCGGCGCGCTC
>JAAOZY010000019.1 GCA_012274205.1 Betaproteobacteria bacterium | reverse complement strand
TGCTGTTGAGCGGCAGGGCGCGCGTGGATACCAAGCCGCAGCTCGAGATCTTCGCCGACGACGTGAAATGCGCGCATGGCGCGACCGTGGGCCAGCTCGACCTGGACGAGGTGTTCTACCTCAAGAGCCGGGGCCTGTCGGAGACCGCGGCGCGCAATCTGCTGACCTACGCCTTCGGCGCCGAGGTGATCGAGCGCATTCCGGTCGCAACGCTCAAGCACCGGCTGGAACAGTCGGTGCTGGCGCGCACGCAGTCCGCCGGGAGTGCAGCATGACGGCGCGGCCGAGCGCGCTGCGGCCGGCCGTCGCGCCAGTGCTCGAGCTCGAGCGCATCCGCGCGGATTTCCCCATCCTCAAGCTCAAGCCGAACGGCAAGCCGCTGGTCTATCTGGACAATGCGGCCTCGAGCCAGATGCCGCAGCCGGTGATCGACCGCCTGGTGCGCTATCAGACCAGCCAGCACGCGAACATCCACCGCGCCGTGCATACGCTGTCGGAGATTGCCACCGCCGAGTACGAGGAGGCGCGGCGCAAGCTCGCGCGCTTCATCAATGCGCGCGAGGAGCGCGAAGTCATTTTCACCAGCGGCACCACCGAGGCGATCAACCTGGTGATGCACGGCTTCGGACGCAAGTTCATCGGCGCCGGCGACGAAATCATCCTGACCACGCTGGAGCACCATTCGAACATCGTCCCCTGGCAGATGCTGGCCGGGGAGAAAGGCGCGAACATCCGCGTGGTGCCGGTCAACGATGCCGGTGAACTGCTGATCGGCGAATACGAGGCCTTGTTCAACGAACATACCAAACTGGTCGGCGTCGGACATGTCTCGAACGCCCTGGGCAGCGTCAACCCGGTCAAGCAGATGATCGCATTCGCGCATGCGCGCGGCGTGCCGGTGCTGGTGGACGGCGCGCAGGCCGCGCCGCACCTGACAGTGGACGTGCAGGACCTCGACTGCGACTTCTACGCCTTTTCCGGGCACAAGATGTGCGGGCCTACCGGCATCGGCGTTCTCTACGGCAAGGCGGCGCAACTCGAGCGCATGCAGCCCTACAAGGGCGGCGGCGACATGATCCTGTCGGTCACCTTCGAGAAAACCACCTACAACGTGATCCCGCAGAAGTTCGAGGCCGGCACGCCGCCGATTGCAGCCGCGATCGGCCTGGGCGCGGCGGTCGATTATCTCAGCGCGATCGGCATGGACGCGATTGCGGCGCACGAGCACGCGCTGCTCGAGTACGCCACGGCGAAGCTCGCGCGCATGCCCGGCGTGCGCCTCATCGGCACCGCCGCCGAGAAGGCCGCGGTGCTGTCATTCGCGCTCGAAGGCGTGCACCCGCACGACGTCGGCACGCTGCTCAACCAGGACGGCGTTGCGGTACGGACCGGCCATCACTGCGCGCAGCCGGTGATGCAGCGCTTCAAGGTGCCGGCGACGTCGCGCGCCTCGTTCGCCTTCTACAACACCATGGCCGAGGTCGACGCGCTCGCCGCCGGCATCGCCAATGTGCAAAAGGTTTTCCGCTGATGAGCGACCCGAAATCGCTGTACCAGGAAGTCATACTCGACCACAACCGCAAGCCGCGCAATTACGGCACGCTCGAGCATGCAAGCCACCATGCCAAAGGCCACAATCCATTGTGCGGCGACCATCTGAGCCTGGCGCTGAACCTTGACGGAGAGCGCATTGCGGCGATCGCGTTCGAGGGCGAGTCCTGCGCCATATGCAAGGCATCGGCGTCGATGATGACCGCGAACGTCAAGGGCAAGACCACGCAGGAGGCCGAAACCATGGTGCAGGAGTTCCGCGATATGGCGACCGGACAGCTCGACACCGCCAGGCAGGAACACCACCTCGGCCGGCTCACCGTGTTCGCCGGCGTGCGCGACCTGCCGACCCGCGTCAAATGCGCGATTCTGCCCTGGCACACCCTGCACGCGGCGCTGCACTCGGTCGAAGACACCTCGACCGAGTCGGAAAACGATCCGATGCACGCGCCGATCGGCGATGCATAAAGCCATGATTACGCATGAGGGGATACGCCCCGCAGGCCTCGATCCCGCTCCCTCGGTCCCGCTTGACGAGAGACGGGAAAGTCCCCTTGGGCGCGCTCCCCTCATACTCCCCTGGATCAGCCCGCCGCTAAATTCATTTTGCAGCGGGTTCTAGCTGAATTTGCCATGCCGAAAATTGCCGACATCGAAGATACGCCAAACCCGAACGCGAAGAAGTTCATACTGCGCGAACCCCTGACCTGGGGCATGGCACGCTCCTACGACACTGCGGAAGAGGCCAGGGACGATCTGCTGGCTGCCTCGATATTCGATATCGAACATATCACCAACGTGTACTACGTCGACCACTGGCTCACGGTCACCCAGGACGGCGGCGCCGACTGGCCGCAGCTGCTGCGCCGGGTCGCTGACCGGGTCCGGGCGGCGCCGGCGGCGAGCGAACAATCGGCGCAACTCGCCGCGGCCGCGACCCCGAGCGACGACCTGAGCCCCGAAGACCAGCAGCGCCTGTACATGATCAACGGCCTGCTCGACGAGCAGATCCGCCCCTACCTGCAAGGCGACGGCGGCGACCTGCACGTGCTCGGCCTCGAAGGCAACCGCCTGACCGTGCACTACCAGGGCGCCTGCGGCAGCTGTCCGAGTTCGCTGTCCGGCACTTTGGTCGGCATCGAACAACTGCTGCGCACGATAGAACCGGATATCGAAGTGGTGGCGACGTAGCCGGCGCGCACGGTGGCGCGCGCACGACGCGAGCCGAACCCGGATTTGAGGCTGCGTGAAGCTGAAGAGGTCGTCAATGCCCAACACCGCCGACTGGCAAGCCCTCGCAAGCGCGCTGCGTGAACTGCACCGTGCGCTGATGGATTGCGCGCGGCGGGATTACGAGCGCAAGCATGCGCTCAAGCTGGAGCCGGGTGAGCAGTTGCGCCTGCTGACTACCGACCCGTTCTTCGATTGGCTGCGCGGACTGTCCGAGCTGATGGTGGACATCGATCTGCTGCAGGACGCCGAAGCGCCGGAGGTGGAAGAGATTGCACCTGCCGTGCGCGCGGCGGTGGAGCATTTCATCGCTCCGCCGGGCCCGGGCGAGCCGGGCACCGCGTTTGCGCAGCACTACTGGCCCAGTTTGCACGAAGATCCTCATGTCGCGATGGCGCACGCCGGCGTGAAACTTGCCCTCGAGTCCTGGCCGCGTCCGCGCAAGACCGATGCCGCCAGCCTGCTGCACGAGCGGCATCGCCTTGCCGAAAAAGCGCGCCACAACACCCGCCATCGCTAAAGCCGCGGCGAATCGACGGCCACGCTTGCGCATAGGAGCCCCTAAAGCAGATTTGCGCCGCCCGCGCAGCGCAGGCGGCGGGGCTCAGCCCGGCATCAGGAATCTGCGCCGGACATCTGCGGCGTGTGCAGCGCCTGCCGCAATGGCGAACTGCTGCCGGGCTTGGCTGCGGACGACGCCGCGCCACTGGGCCCAGCCTGCGCCTGTCGCAGAGCGTTCACCATGCGCAGCGCCGCTTGTGCGGCGCCAAAACCGTTGTCGATGTTGACCACCACGACCCCGGGCGCACAACTGCCGAGTGCGCTGTGCAAGGCCAGTTGTCCCCCGCTGCTTACGCCGTACCCGGTCGAGGTAGGAACCGCGATCATGGGCGCGCTGATCAGACCGGCGAGAACGCTGAATAGCGCGCCTTCCATCCCTGCGACGACGACGACGACCGGATATGCGCGGATGTCTTCCAGGCGCGCCATCAGTCGCCAAAGCCCGGCCACGCCGACATCGGCAATCTGGCGCGAACCGACACCCGCGAACGCCAGGGTCCGGCACACTTCCTGAGCCACCGGCGCGTCCGCCATGCCGGCGCTGACCACGGCAACATGGGCTTGCGGCGCGGGCACGATTTCACCCAGGATCGCCGTTTGCGACAAGGCGTCGTAACTCAGGATAGCGATCAAGCCCGCGGGCAATGCCGCGTATGCCTCCGCCGACAGACGCGTGACCAGCAGGCGGCGTTTTTCTGCGGCCGCCTGCTGCAGCAGGTCCGCAAGGCAGGATGGGGGCTTCCCGGCCGCGTACACGGCTTCCGCCAAGCCGGTACGCGCCTCGCGCTCCCAGTCCATGACGGCATCGATGCTCATGCCGGCTTATCGCTCACGAAAGCCGAGCCCTGGCGATAGGCGGTAATGGCGATGAACTTGTAGCCGGCCTCCTCGCAGAAACGCCGCGCCGTCTGTTCCATGATGGGTGCGGTGTGCTGATCGGGCAATTTTCCCAGTTCGACATAGACGCCCGGATTCCGTATCCGTACGCGTACCGTCGACAATTCGCCCAGCGTTCGCTTCAGCGCGCATTCGAGCTCATCGATGAATTTCAGATCGCCTGCCCGGATGGGCAAGCCGGTTTCAACCCGGCTGGCGAGACAGGGTTGCGCCGGCAGTTCGGAGTAGTGATGCAATTGATGCGCACGCGCAATCTGTCGGATAGTCGCCTTATCGATGCCGGCATCGACAAAAGGATGAACCACATCCTGCTCGGAAGCCGCCTGCAGGCCGGGGCGGTAATCCGACAGATCGTCGAGATTGGCGCCCGAGGCGATGCGCCGCTCGGTTATCGCGCGTATCGAACGGTACAGATTGGACTTGCAAAAATAGCAGCGGTTGTAGGGATTCGCCCGATAGTTCGGATCTGCGAATTCTCCGGCATTGATTTCGCGGAGATTCCAGCCTTCCCGTTCGGACATCTCGCGCACGCGCGCAGTCGCCGCAAGCGGAACGGCCGGCGAGATCGCATGGACCATCACGGGCGCGACCGGCAATACCCGATGCGCCACGGTCGCCAGGGTGAGGCTGTCCACCCCGCCGCTGACCGCGATGGCCAATCGGGCATGACTAAGCAGAACTTCCTTCAGCCGCTGCTCGGCGGCAGCCACGTCGCCATTCATAAGTTTTCCTCCGATGCAGCCTCGGCCGCGCGGCGGGATGCCGGACCGGCCGGGGATTGGAACTCGCCGCTTGCGATTGTAGTCCTTGCGTTTCCATTCGGACGCAAGGCCTCTTCCCGCTCAAACACCATGACGCGCAGGATATTCGCCATTTCCGCAAAATTCTTCGTTCCCGCGCCGTACCCCGCTGCGCAGTAGACGCCATCCGGTTGAATCGACGCCTGTTCCGGGGGAACCAGGTGGCGGACGATCGCCGCCCCGGTCGGCGTGACACGCTCGCCGGGCACACTGTCGCTGTGCCACGGATAGGCTTGCAGAATTTGCATCGTTGCCGGAGCCGGGACCGGCAGCAAGCCATGCTGGGTCTGCACCTGGCCGCTCCCCAGGGGCAGCGCGGAAATGCTCCATGTCGCCTCGCCCAGCGCCGAGATCACGCTGCCCGCCGCCACGACGTCCATGAGCGAATCCCACGCGGCCAGCTCATGAAAGTGAACCTTTTCCAGGGCAACGCGATGAATGTGCGATTCGGCGCGCGCGAGGATTTCCAGAATCGCAAGCGCGTGCAAGGCCGTCGAGCCGGACAGGCTGGCGCCCTGGATGAGCTTGCGCAGCCCGGCGTAGTCGCTGACTGGCGCCGCGCCATGCGAATGATGGTGATGGCCGTGCGATGCCAATGCAAGTTCCGGTGGATCGACGCGTCCATTGCTTCGAACCGGCCGATCGACGGTCTCTGCGTGCGGCGCCGCCCCGGCTTCGGGCGCAAAGTGCGCATGCGCGTGCACATCGAGCGGCGAGCGTTCATCCAGGGAAAAGTGGAGCGCGGCAACGCCGTTCTTGAGCACCTGCTTCAATCGGGCTGCGCCTGCCGCACGGGGCAGAACGGCGGCAATATCGGCGAACACCTGTTCGCGGCAATGCGGAAAGGCGTCGAGCATCGCAGCGACGAACATGTCGCCGGCGATTCCGCCCAGGGGCTGCAAGTGAATATGCTTGCCGCTCATTGCACTGGCGCAAGCGGAACTGCGCTCGAATACGAGGAAAGCACAAGTGAACTCATGGTAATGGAATCATCCTGAAACGGGCTTGTCGACGCGCCGGCGCGGCGCTGCTGCATGAATCCATCGCCGTGGCTATTTTGCGCCGCGCATGATGGCAATGTGTTCGCGAATACCGGCCTCCAGGCTGTAATCCGGCTTCCAGCCCAGATCGCGGCGCGCAAGGGTATCGTCGTAAGACAGGGGATACGGATTGTCCGAAGGCGCAGCGTTGTCGGCGAAGCTGATGACGGCTTCCGGGCACACCTTCCTGGCCACTGCCATGGCCTCGCGGATCGAGTAAAGACCGCTCATGATGTTGTATCCCGTTTGCGGGATGAGCTTGCTTTCGAGCAGCAACAGCAGGGCTTTCACTGCATCCTTGACGTACAGCCAGTCCCCCTTTTCCTCGGGCGATGCGATGTGCAGTTGCTCCTCACGGGCCAGGGCATCGAGCAGCTTGGACGAATACATGGCCGTGATTCCAGTCTCGCGACCGGGACCGTAAACCCAGGGAAAGCGCACCGCCCCGACCTCGATTCCATGCTTGTTCTTGTACCAGCGCAGCAGGTG